>NZ_JZRD01000049.1:0-301 GCF_000963995.1 Pantoea sp. SM3 | reverse complement strand
GTAACGCATCGCATCCGTCATCGATGTCAGGAACCGCCACGTCCGGCCTTTTATTTCCCGGCTTATCATCCTCATCTCTGTGTGCGCCGCCAGATGCGGCCATTTCTTCCGTGACTGAGCAGAGGTTTTTACCCGGATAAGTATGTCTCCCTTCCCCAGACGACGGATCTCTTCGTACTGCAGGTCTTTACGTGCCGCTATCATCCAGTGACGGTTTTCGCCGGCCTCATGCCAGGCGCTAAGCAGACCGAATGACGTGTAGCCCTTATCGAAGAGAGTCAGGCTGTTGTCGCACGCGCGT
>NZ_JZRD01000048.1:0-301 GCF_000963995.1 Pantoea sp. SM3 | reverse complement strand
ACGCGCGTGCGACAACAGCCTGACCCTCTTCGATAAGGGCTACACGTCATTCGGTCTGCTTAGCGCCTGGCATGAGGCCGGCGAAAATCGTCACTGGATGATAGCGGCACGTAAAGACCTGCAGTACGAAGAGGTCCGTCGTCTGGGGAAGGGAGACATACTTATCCGGGTAAAAACCTCCGCTCATTCACGGAAGAAATGGCCACATCTGGCGGCGCACACAGAGATGAGGATGATAAGCCGGGAAATAAAAGGCCGGACGTGGCGTTTCCTGACGTCGATGACGGATGCGATGCGTTAC
>NZ_JZRD01000047.1:0-43110 GCF_000963995.1 Pantoea sp. SM3 | reverse complement strand
TCTTAATTTTACGAATATCCATGACAAGCTTTTCCCACACGTTAACAACTCGCAGCAGTTATAGCAGAGGGCATTCTCCAGCAGGACATAGGGAGTTCAATTGGGGATATAAGGAAAAGGTGGCGGAATGGCGTGACGCTGACTGCAGAAGATAAAATGGAGTTCACGACACCATCGCGCCGGAGAATGATGGGTGAAACAGGCGTTTATTGCAGTGATGAATGGAAGGCGCGTGATGAAAATTTTACCCGCTGAAATTCCAGTCCATATTGCAGAAAAGTGGTTTGAGAACGCGCTTCGCATGCTGAGTAGACTGAAACCATGAAGCATGTTGCGTTAAACATTCCAGAGGCGTGATTCATGACACCTCTGGCATGGCATATCCGCTATTTTTTCAGACTGATTTTCTGCAAGGCTTCCCACAACCGCGTTTTATCACCCTGTTCCAGATGCGCTTGATCAAGCGCGTGCAGAAAGGCGGGTTTATCAGTGAAGGGTTTGCCCTGGGCTAATTGCTCACTGATACCGTTCAGGATACTGGCGCTCAGCGCATTAATCTTGGTCCTGACCTGGTCTAACGGCAAAGGCTGCCATCCCTGCTCGGGCGTGGAGAGCCAATCTGCACGATAGCGATACTGAATCGCTTTCGCGGCATCCATCTGCGCCTGCACGAAGGGTTTGACAGACTCCCCCGCTAAGCCTAGTTTTTCAGCTTGCTGTACCGCACTGGCCAGAACTTTGTCTTCCTGCGGCAGGTCTTCTACAGGCAGATGATTAACGGCCTTATAGCCAGCGACATCCTTCATATACGACAAGCGCTGGTTGATGAGCGAAGCGACATCGCTGTTTATTGCCGGTGCCGCCAGTGCGGTAGCCGAACAAGATAATCCGACTAATAAAATGATTTTACTGAAATAATTCCGATTCATCTCTGTTTGCCTCTTTTTCCATGAGTCATATAGCGTGGCTAATTTAACTTTTTTTTTCTGACACCGAAACCTTTCCGCCTCCTCCAGCGAACTGATGTATTGAGTCACCAAAACCGGACCTCCCTTACATCGCAGGAGCAGATAATGAAATCGTTTAAAACCCTCGTTTGTACTCTGAGCATCACCGCTGCATTGGGCCTCTCTGCCACCGCTTTTAATGCCAGCGCCGCGCTGCCCGTGGGTGCCAAAGCGCCGAATTTCGAGTTACAAGGTGCTTTAGCGGGCAAACCACTCACCTTCTCACTGCAAAAAGCGCTGCAAAAAGGCCCTGTGGTGCTGTATTTCTTCCCAGCTGCCTTTAGCGCGGGCTGTACCATTGAAGCGCATGACTTCGCCGAAGCCACCGATAATTTCACCAAAATGCACGCCACCGTGATTGGCGTGACCGCTGGGAATACCGATCAGGTCAGCGACTTCTCCAAACTGGAATGCCGTGACAAATTTGCCGTCGCTGCGGATCCTGGTGCCAAAATTGCTGCTGAGTACCAGACCACCATGCAAATGAAAGGGAAAACGCTCTCCGATCGTACGTCCTATGTGATTGCGCCGGATGGCAACATCCTGCTGAGTTACACTGATAGAAACCCGGATACGCACATTGAGAAAGCCCTCGCCGCCGTGAAGCAGTACGACGACGCGCATCCGCAAACTCACTAAGCAAAGAGGCCAGCGATGTTAACCGCCATGCTGGCCGCCTTCATTGGCGGCATTATTCTTAATCTTATGCCCTGCGTTTTTCCAGTCATCTCACTGAAAGCGCTGGGTTTGTTACGCCACACGGACAACGCTGCCAGCGCGCGACGCGAAGGTTTGGGTTTCCTGCTGGGTGTGATCGTCACCATGATGGCGCTGGCAGGGATTTTACTGGCCGCGCGCGCAGGCGGGGCCGCTGTCGGTTGGGGTTTCCAACTGCAATCCCCCCTGGTGATCGCCCTGCTGTCGCTGGTGATCCTCGCCGCCGCACTTAACTTACTCGGCGTGTTTGAAGTGGGCTTGTCCGTTCAGCGCGTGGGCGCGGTGGAAATCAATCGCGGCGCATTTTTACGATCTGCGCTCACCGGTGCGCTAGCGATTATCGTTGCCACCCCCTGCGCCGCCCCCTTCATGGCCAGTGCCATTGGTTATGCGCTGGTGCAACCTCCGGCTGTGGCCCTGGTGATCTTCTTTGCACTGGCTCTGGGTTTTGCCGCGCCCTTCACGTTGATTTCCTTGTTCCCGCGACTGGCAAAATTCCTGCCACGACCAGGTTCATGGATGGATGTGTTGAAACGCGGTTTGGCCTTCCCAATGTTCGGCGCTTACGCCTGGCTGGTGTGGGTATTAGCGCAACAGGCGGGCAGCGCAGCTTTAGCTACACTGTTAGCAGCCTCTGTCGTTGTCGCGTTTGCTGGCTGGTTGTATGGGATGGCGCAACATCGCCGTTTTGCCGGTAAAGGCCATAAAGTCCTGTTCGCCGTCACCGCCGTATTGATTGTCGCCGTACTGGCGCCGTTGCCGCAGTTGATTAAACCGGGCGAAGGATTGGCTGGCGATCAGGTCACCGCACAGCTCACCAAAGAGAAGTGGACGCCGCAGGCCGTTGCATCACAGCGCGGACATGGCAAAGCCATCTTTGTCGATTTCACGGCATCATGGTGCATCACTTGTCAGGTAAATGAAAAAACCTCACTCTCGACGCAGGCAGTTAAAGACGCGCTGGCTAAAACCGGTACGTTGTATATGGTGGCTGACTCCACCAAATTTAACCCTGATGTCGATGACGCCATGAGCGAGTTTGGCCAGGGCGGACTCCCGATGTATCTGGTTTACCCCGCCGATGGCGGACCGCCAAAAGTGCTGCCGCAAGTGCTGACACCAAGCATTGTGGTGAATGCGCTGCAAGCGGCCAGCTCGAAGGCGTAAATGTTTCAAGGCAGATTATGCAAGCAAGTGATAGCGCGCGCGAAAGTTGGCCCGCGCTAATGGAACAGGCGCAGGCGGGCGATCAGCTCGCCTACACCCGACTGCTCAAAGCGCTAGTGCCGGTGATACGCGGACAAATACGCAAACAACTCACCGACCAGGCATTAGTGGAAGATGTGATTCAGGATGTGCTGTTAACGGTGCATCGGGTGCGTCACACCTATGATCCTGCCTACCCGTTCTTACCCTGGCTGATGGCCATCATCTCCGCGCGCGCAGTCGATGCCCTGCGGCGGCGCGGACGTCATCAGCAATGGGAAGTTCATGAAGAGACGTTAACTGAAGCCGCCATTGCGCCAGAAACACCACCGCTGGATACGCAAGAGGAGCTGGCAGGCTATTTGCGCCAGCTTCCCTCTCGTCAACGTGAGATTGTTGAACACGTCCATCTACGCGAAATGAGCCTGACTGAAGCGGCAGAACATAACAATTTAAGTGTGGCAGCGGTGAAATCGCTGTTGCATCGCGCGCTGAGTAATCTGCGTCGCTTTGGAGCACACCATGAATAATCACGATTTGTTAATCGAAAAACTCAGCCGCGACATGCAGCCCGTTCAACCGATGCGGCCAACTTACTGGCGTGTCTTGATGTGGCTGCTACTGGCACTGCCCTGCGGCATCGCCGCCAGTTTTCTGGTGCAGCGTACATTAACCGACTGGTCACAACCTGGCGCGATGCGCGCAATGGTACAACTGGCTCTGGCCTTTGTTCTGGGTCTAATGGCGATTCGCAGCGCGTTTAATATGAGTATTGCCGGGCGTCAAAGCATCAGTTGGAAAGTGCTGTTGCCGCTGGGCTTACTGTGGTTGGGTTTGAGTCTAAGCAGTATTCCGCACGCGGTTATTGAGCCGCATGACGATGACAGCACACGATGCTTTACTTTCCTGTTGGTTGTCAGCACACCCATGATGGTTCTGATGATCGCAACGCTGCGCCGCACTCGCGCTCTCCACCCGGTACGCAGCCTGGCAATGGCTGGATTGGGTGTCGCCTGCATGGCAGTTACCATGCTGGCGTTTTGCCATCCGGTGCATTTGCACGCCATGGATTTTGTCATGCACCTGGCGGCTATCGCCGTGATCGTATCCATGACGGTGCTGCTGGGCAAACGCTGGGTGAAGTTGGGATAATCGGCTTATTAAAATGATAATCCCTATCCATTAATGCCGAGATGTTAATACTGATCCCTATAAAAACTTTAAGGGTGAGCTTAACCTTTAAACAATAACTATGGCGGGGGAGCTAAATACATGCTCCCCCGGTTATCACGCATCAACTTCTGTTTCTTTTCGCGTGAGGTCGTAAGCGGCCTGTGCTCTCTCCATCTCCGGCCCGTAATCCATCGCCCAACTCGCCAGGGCCATAAATGGCTGCTGCAGTATCTGCGCCAAAGGTGTGATGCTGTATTCCACACTCACCGGCGCAGTCGGCAACACTTCACGGTTCACCAGCCCATTGCGCTCTAACCGTTTAAGCGCGTCGGCCAATGCTATTGCCGGTGCGGAAAGCTGCGTCGATGGCGGGTTAACACAAGTTTAATCTGTTAAGGCAAACAGCCACGCTGCGATGGCTGTTTGCCGCAATGTGAGAAGCCTGTGGCTAACTTGCCAGGTGTTGCACCTCAGCCCACACACCGTCGTCCACGGGAATGCCCATTTCACGATTGCGTTCACGCGTGGCTTTTTGTCGCTCACCGGGCCATGTGACGCCACTGAATCCTTCGGCAACCATTGAGCCATTGACGTATTGCTGAATGGTCTCTGCCAGTTGCTCACTAAAGTTCTGACCGCTGATCTGCGCAGGATCGAACACCATAAAGATTTGGCTGGCACCCGTGCAACTGCCCTGCTGAATACGGTCAATCTCTGCAGTGCAACTGCCGCCAGACAGCAATGCCGACATCGCATCCAGCAAAATTGCCAAACCCGATCCTTTCCAGTAACCCGTCGGCAAGATCCGCATTGACGCTTCGATCGGTGCAGGATCGCAGGTTAAATTACCCTGCGCATCAAAACCGCCCGCGTAGGGTAACTGTTCCCCTTTCAATCGGGTGACCTGTAACTTGCCATAGGAGTATTGCGACATCGCCATATCCAGCACTAACGGCCCCTGTTTTCCGGGTACCGCCATCACAAACGGATTGTTGCCAAGGCGCGTATTCTTACCACCCCACGCGGGCATGCAAGATTCGGTATTCGTCCAGCAAATGGCGGCCATGCCTTGTTCGGCGGCGCGCCAACCGTAGGTCCCGCCGCGCATCCAGTGTGTGGTATTACGCATCGCCACCAACCCCATGCCATGTTCACGCGCCAACTCTGTGGCGCGATCCACCGCACGGATGGCGTTGGTGATGCCTGGGCCTCGCTGTCCATCCCACACTTCCATCACCGACAAGCTTTTCACGCGCTCCGGTATCGCATGGGCATCCACCCAACCCTTTTGCAGATAGTCTACGAAACGGGCAACGCGGTTTAATCCATGCGAGGGAATGCCATCACAGCTGGTTTCTGTATGGATGCGCGCACAGAGCGCTGCCTGTTGCGCATCCAGACCGGCGTTCAACAAAGCTTTCTCAATGGTGGCCTGCATTACGTCAAAGGTTATGCGTGTCATGTTGCTGATTTCCTTTAGCAGTGAGAGATTCTGCGCGTGGATCAATGCGCTTCATAATGTCGTTTTTGCCCCACAGACTGGCCCACGGCCAGCCGGTGAGTTTTTCCGCTACGGCACGCGTTTCGGTGCTGGCCTCCGCGGGATTGCCACCCGCATGACGGCGTTGAATCTCTGCAATTAACAGTGCATGGTTATGACGGTTGAGGCTAAAGCCACGTGCGCTGAATAATCCAACGGCGAGGAAAATCACCGCGCCCACGCCAAACACCAGGGCAATTCCGTGGATCGCTTCAGGCGGTTGGCTCACCGCGCCTTTTCCGGCAAAGCCATAAGCTTGTAGCACCAATCCGACGATAAACAGGGCTACCGCCTGTACGGCCTTGCGCACAAAGGTCATCACACCGGCAAAAATCCCTTCACGGCGCTGCCCCGTCAACATCTCATCCACATCTGGAATGAAACTGTAGATGTTCCAGCAGACATACTGTGTTCCCGAGCGCCCCATCCCCATCACAATCGCCGCGCCCCATACCATCCACATCTCCGCGCTAACACCAAAGGCATAGAAACTGATAAACATCGCGACGCTGGTTAACATCAAATATTGCGCCAGTTTATAGGCCGCACCGTTACCAATATGGATACAGAATGGAATCCACGCCGCAATGCAGATGAACTGCACCACCTACATAAACGTCATGCTGTTTGCGGCATCGACAGCGTTATGACCAAGCACAAAGATGATGTAGTAAGCCAACACGGCACCTAACACATCCAGCGCGACAAAAGCGCCGAGGTACATGCCAACATGCTGGCGGAAGGTCCGAACATGGAAGGTCGAGAGCAAGGAGCGAAACAGCGCTTTCATGTCACGTTTGAAATCCACTGGCGCGGGTTTTTCAGTGATCTCAATCGCCCGCTCCCAGGTAAAGAAGTAGAGCCCGAAGATGACGATAGCAAACAGCGTGGCAAAGATAATCGCCATGTAGAAGAAGGAAGAGGATGCGTTTTCTCCGAGTAGCGAAATAATGACACCCGGTAGCCAGGCAGCCAGAATCCCGGCCCCCATTGAGAAGAACATGCGAACGCCAGTCAGGCGGGAGCGCACGTGGAAATCATGAGTCATCTCCGCCGCCAGCGTTTCATACGGCACGATAACCAGCGTATAGCAGGCGTAGAACAGGATGTAAGTCGCGAGATAATAGGCAAAGCCCATGTCGCTCATCCACATCATGATGTAACTGAGAAACACCAGTGGCGCGCCAATCAAGAAGAAAAAGCCACGACGGCCAAAACGCTGTCCCAACCGATTACGCCAGAAGTTGTCAGTGACATACCCCATTAGCGGATCGAAAAAAGCATCCAGCAAGCGCGCAAACGCAATGACTGCGCCTGCCTCTGCCGGGCTCAGTCCACCATAGGTGGTATAAAAGAACATTAGCCACAGGCCGAGTACGGTAAAACTGCCACCGCCAAAAACATCACCGCCGCCGTACGCCAGCATGTTCTTTAGATTGATAGGTTTCTCTTCCGAACGGTTAATCATCATCGGCACCTTCTCTGGGAGTAGGTACCGATGATTTACTCGCGCCAACTACCATACAAGAATGCTTGTAACTTTTTACGGAAAAGATCACATTTTGAACAGCACCATTGGTTGATATGTGATGACTTAGACGTTTTTTTCATTCACCCCATTTGATTTCTGGCGGAATGAACTATGGCGGTGAGTGGCCATTCGCCTATGGGTGACTTATTCGCATCTCAATAATCAAAGGAATATTCTTGGTTGGATGGCCTTTTTCGAAACGCCATTTACTGACCGCACGAATGACCGCGTCATCGAAGAGATGTTCGGGCGTTGATTCAATAATGCGCATTTCACTGACTTTCCCTTCAGCATCCACGTCAAAAAGGAATTTTACCTTACCTTCTATATGATTTTTATAGGCGTAGTAGGGATAGACAGGTTTTTCCATTTGCAGGGGCTTTGGCATTCTTACTTTTCCGTCATGGGCCGAACTACATCCCATTAATGCCAGAGAGAGAATAATATGGAATGATTTATACATAACAACCTCCTGTTGTTGAGAATCATTCTCATGCTATCATCCAAAGATATCAACAGGATAGTGCCAGTTTTTTTAAGAAGCCGCTCTAAGCGTCTTAAGGGTTAATTCGCAAAGCAGATGAAGGAATCACTGCCTATGAAAAGCATCGTTTTTATTGACATACCCAGCCCCACCTTATTCAGAGCACCAGGTTTTGGCGCGAATGGTGGATTTGGATATTTTCGTGCAGAGAAATATATTGCTGCGGTACAAAGTGCCATCAGTAAGCGACAGCTTAATTGGTGTTTCACGCTTGATACCAGCGAATCCAATATCGACACGCTTATTGCCAATGACGTGCAATTACTGGTCTTTACACCAGGGTTACGATTTATGTTTTACCGTAAGAACTTCGACAAACGTCGCAGGGTGTTTCTGACTACGATGGAATATTTAAATAACGATGTCAGGCCGGTCATGTGTAAACTGCGTGAACTGGAAGACGTGTAAACGGTCGCCATAAATGGCGACCGTATAGCAAAATGGTCTGCATTGTTCGTGCGTGCATTGCTACACGCAGGGGGTGAAAAATCAAAACGTCACTTTGGAATCACTTTCTCCGCTTTCAGTTTATCGAACAAGCTGATAAACGAATCCAGCGTGGCGCGATAACCGGTAAACCCGGCTTTACGGCTTTTGCTCATATCCGTGAACGCTTCCATCGGACGTCCCAGATCGGCATCAGTGTGCCACCAGGAAGCCAGCTTGTTGATGTCCGCCTCAAGTAAATTCTCGCGTGCGGCAATCTCACGCCATGCGTCTGCAGCCTCCTGCATCCGCCCTTCTAAAGGCATCATCTGCGCAGGATAGGCAGCGGCCTCAATGCCAAAATACGCTGCCAGACGCGGCCATAACCAGTTCCAGCGGAACACATCGCCGTTCACCGCGTTGAAATCCTGATTTGCCGCTTCATCTGCTGTTGCCGCCCACAATAACTGCTCTGCCAGCAAACCGGCGTCCGTGACATCCGCAATACCGTTCCACTGCTCAGGCGAACCGGGGAAGATAAACGGCCAGCCCTTCTCCCGACACAGCGTGGCATACACCGCCAGTGTCTGCCCCATGTTCATGGCGTTACCCAGCGCATAGCCAATGATGGTGTGTGGACGATGCACGCTCCAGCGATAACTATATTTCTCAGCGCCAGCAAAGATTTCATCTTCCTGCGCATAGTAGAAGTTATCCACCGGCTGACGTCCCTGCTCTTCGCGGAACGGCGTCACCGGCACCGCGCCTTTGCCATAGGCTTCAAACGGCCCCAGATAGTGCTTCAGCCCGGTCACCAGCGCAACATGTGCGCCGTTGAGGCGCTCGCCCAGCGCTTCAATCACATTGCGCACCATGCCGCCGTTCACGCGGATGTTCTCTTTTTCATTTTCCTGACGCGACCAGACGCTAAAGAACAGCGCATCGGGCTTCTCTAGTGACAGTGCGGTGTTTACCGCATCCGCATCGCTGAGATCCGCGGTCAGACTACGACAACCTTCAGGGATCGCGCCACGTCCACGGGATAATCCGGTCACCTGCCATCCTTCACTTTGCAGTTTTTCCGCCAGCGCACGCCCTATAACGCCGCTGATGCCCACAATTAACGCCTGCTTTTGCATTTCAATTCTCCTCGGTTTCAGTAATGATTAGCCTAATAGAGAATTCAATTCCTATCTCTGGCTTTAATTCACATCATTCACAACCTGGATTCACGAATAGATGCACGATCAACGCCTGAAAGATATCGTTCCCTTTGTGGCCAGCGTCGAGAGCGGCAGTTTCGCGGCGGCGGCAGAACGTTTACACCTGACCGGTTCGGCCGTCAGTAAAAGCGTCACGCGACTTGAGACGCGACTCGGCTCACGCTTGCTGGAACGCACCACGCGCAGCTTGAAACTCACCGATGCCGGCAACGCCTATTATCAAACCTGCCTGCGCATTATGGAGGAACTGGCCGAAGCCGAAGCGGTACTGGCAGCACAGCGCAGCATTCCCTCAGGGCGATTACGCGTCGCCGTGCCCAATACCTATGGCCGACTTGGCGTCATGCCGGTGCTGATTCCATTTTGTCAGCAACACCCGGAACTCGAACTCAATCTCACCTTCTCCGATCGCTTTATTGATCTGTTTGATGAGGGGATTGATATCGCAGTACGCATTGGCGGATCGCCAGATGTGCCGGCCTCGCTTGGCTGCCGTCAGATGGGCCGCGAGCGCATGGTGTTTTGCGCTGCACCCGATTATCTGGCGCGCCACGGACGTCCCCGCAATGATAGCGAGTTGTTGCAGCATCAGGCGATTATGTATGAACGTGTCGATGGCAGCAGCAAGCCCTGGCTGTTTACCACTGCCGATGGACATCCGCACTGGCGTAATGTGTCGCACCGAATGGCACTGGGTGACGTCGATGCGCAAGTGCAAGCGTTGTGTGGCGGATTAGGCGTGGCGCAGATGCCCTCCTGGCTGGTGCGTGAGCCGCTGGCACGCGGTGAACTGGAGATCATTTTGCCGGAGCAACAGCCAGATGGTCTGGCTTTGACGCTGATATGGCCGCGCCGCAAGCAGTTGTTGCCAAAAGTCGATGCACTATTGACAGCGTTGGCAGAATTACAGATTCGCTGAGGTGGGCGGCCTAAGAGCCGCCTTTAAACGCAACAGCGACCATCATGACGTGCACGTGCTGCAGCAGGCCCATGCCCCGTAATGAGATCACCGCACCGGTCATCGTGTTTAATTTTCTCGCTCAAACAGCGCACGAGCGTAGTTCTGCGAAGAGACCTTTTTTTCCCTGTGTGGTATTTCGATACTGTCGATCAGCTTCGCCTGCTGATAGCTTTTTACCGTTTCATGCTGGGTGAGTTGCTGCGTGGTTTGCACTGTCAGCTCCCCCTTTTTGTTCTGCGAAACCGCGGTCTGGCTACGCTCTTCATCGTCAATCAGATGGTAGCGGTAATTCTGTGATGACTTAAGTGCAGTCAGTTTCGCTGCCCCGTCAGAATCGAGTGCGGTGTGGAAACTGGCTTTGAGTTTGAACAGCGTATCCTGTGTCAAATCCTGGGTATCAGAATGCTGCTGCGAGCGAGTTTGCTGCGCAACCTCTAATGAAAAAGTGTCCTGCTCTTCCGGTTTAAAAGGATTATCAGAGCGTGGCGTCTGCTGATAGCTGGCAGAGAAATCGGCTAAACCGCTAATGGCACCGTTTTTAGCAGCATTGGCATCAATGGCGATCACTCGCTGCGTGTTTATGCTGTGGCTTGCCTGTCCTTCCGTGGTATTCAGTGCGCGGAAGCTGGCCTTAAAGAGGTCCAGCATGTCGCGATCGCCGTGCCCACGCGCTGCTGCCTGATCAAATTTGGCGGACCACTGATCGAGTGCGGCTGCCTGCTGTTCGGTGCTGCCTGCCTGAGTCAGCTTTGACACATCAGTATCGAGTTTGATACTGACATCCCCATTGTGAAAACCGAGCCAACGCTCTTTATCGTCCGCGTGAAGGTTGAGTGATTGCGTCACATTGTTGCCATTGCGCAGATCGGTCTTCAAATCGACGCTTTTCAATTGCGCGCTATCAAACTTCATCAGGTCGCTGATATCTAATTGCGTGGTCCCTGCATCCAAACCGTCCAGCGCTTTTTGCAAGCCGTCGGAGAGCTGGCTGATGGCTGCAGCTTCATCACGATTGAGTTTACCCCCGCTGGTATTCATCTCCACCACCAATCCGCCCTGTTGGCGCGTCATTTGCAGACTCACCTCAATCCCCGATTGTGTGGTGACAGTGAGTGCCACTGCACTTTGGCTGCTGCTGGCGACGCGGGTCGCGGCGGTAGCGGGTACACTCAACGTGACGTTGTCACCACTCTGTGTTAAGCCCCTGAGCAAACTGCTGCCGATACCACTCATGCCAACCCCACCCGACTGCGACGCCGCGTTGAGTTGCGCCTGTAAATTGCTGCTCAAAGCGCCACTGTTCTGCACCTGTGCCGGCACAATTTTATAAATTGCCGCTATTGCTTCACTTGCCTCACTGAAGGTGACTTTAGTCGATGCCTCCGCCTGCAAGTGACTTTGTGCTGCTGTACTGTTCGCGGTGGTGTTTACGTTTGAACCTACGGAAATCAGGTTGCGTAACACGCTGTTGCCAATCCCATTTAGCATCAAAATAATCCTTCTTGTGAACTATTCCTTAGGGTTATCGGCACCACTTTTCCAGGCTTTAATCTCCATTCCATCCGCTTAACGTCAGCAGCCGAATATGCCGCTGGCACTTCTGGCACAGCATCTGTCTGCTTAAACACAGCCGAGCCCGTAAGTCTGATTTAGGTTGTTGATCAACACATTGTCTGCTTTACAGGCAGCCCTTTTCCCCGGAGGAACGGTCGCGATGAACAACCTGCACTACAAAAGCTTGCTGGAAATTGGACGCCTGATTCAATCAGGTGACATCACCTCAGTGGCAGTCACGGAAGCGATGCTGGCGCGTATCGATATGCTTGATAGTGATCTGCACAGCTTCTTCTATGTGATGCGAGACAGCGCGTTGAAACAAGCCGCAGAAGCAGATAAAGAAATTGCCGCCGGACAAATGCGCGGCCCGCTGCATGGCGTTCCCATTGCCTTGAAGGATCTGATTTGGACCAAAGATGCACCTACCAGCCACGGCATGATCATCCATAAAGATCATTACCCGGCAGAAGACTCAACGGTGGTTGATCGTTTTCGTGCTGCCGGAGCCGTGATCCTCGGCAAACTCACGCAAACAGAAAGTGCCTTTGCCGATCACCATCCCGACATCACTCGCCCGAACAACCCATGGGGGAGCGCACTCTGGACGGGCGTCTCTTCAAGCGGTTCTGGCGTGGCAACCGCCGCTGGCCTGTGCTTTGGTTCGATCGGAACGGATACCGGTGGTTCAATTCGTTTTCCTTCCAACGCCAACGGCCTGACCGGCATCAAACCGACCTGGGGGCGCGTCACGCGCCACGGTGCCTGTGAACTGGCTGCCTCGCTTGACCATATTGGGCCAATGGCGCGATCAGCCGCCGATGCGGCGGCCATGCTGCAGGCTATCGCCGGGCGTGATGACAAAGATCCCACCTCGAGCAGTGAGCCAGTGCCCGATTATCTGGCGATGATGACACGCGGCGTCAGCAAAATGCGCATCGGCATCGATAAAAACTGGGCGCTGCAAAAGGTGGATGCGGAAACACGCACCGCACTGGAATCAGCGATTGCGACCCTGACGTCACTGGGTGCGACCATGGTAGAAATCACCGTGCCGGATACCGAAAAGGCCGCAGCCGAGTGGAGCGCCCTTTGCGCAGTCGAAACCGCGCTGGCGCATGAAGAAACGTATCCCGCGCAGAAAGAGAAATACGGTCCAGGTTTGTCGGGTCTGCTCGATTTAGGTCATCAGGTGACCGCGCTGGAGTATCAACGCCTGTTATTAAGCCGCGCCGCGCTGCGTGGTGATATTTCCGCCCTGTTTACACAAGTTGATTTGATCCTGGCACCGGCCACCGCTTACGCCGGATTAACCTGGGACACCATGACCCGTTTTGGTACCGATCAGGCACTGTTTAATGGCGTGTTGCGCTATACCAGTGCATTTGACGCCAGCGGGCATCCCACCATCACATTGCCCTGTGGCATGACGGTGGCGGGTGCTCCGATTGGCTTCCAGTTAGTCGCCGCGCATTTCGATGAAACCGCGATGATTCAGGGGGCCTGGGCGTACCAGCAAGTGACTGAATGGCATAAAAAACATCCTGCCCTGTAACCCTCCCCACGCCAGCCGCGTTGATTAATCAACGCGGCTTTTTTATGTGGTTATGGCCTAAAACTTGCTTGATTTGTCCTGATTTCGCCCTTTTTCGCCAGGTTTAGGGGACGTAACTATGAAAGAAACTTTCACCACCGATCATCTGGATAATCGCCACCGTTTTGATGCCTGGCGCGATGCTGTCTGTTCGCGCCTGATTAAAGCAGAAGCACGGCAGACCCACGCAGGTGCATTCTCCGGTAGCTTTAGTTACTCCATGCTGGGTCATGTCGATATCGCCCATCACGTGTCACAAACCGCACTGGTGTGGCAACGAACACCAGAGTGCATTCGTCGCCATCCTAACCATGACTTTTATCTTGGCTATGTCCGTTCTGGAAGCGGCACGTTGCGTCAGAATGAAAATCAATCGCGCGTCAGCGCGGGTGATATTGTGATCTACGATGCCGCCACACCCTTTGATTTCACCATGGATAACGTGGCAATCAATATTGTGCATCTTCCACGACAAATGATTGAAAAAGAGGCACCCGCCATCACCCGGTTGGCAGGGAAAACGCTGGATCTGCAACGCCCCGGTATGACATCGCTTAAGCAACTGTTGCAGGAAGCTTTTATTTTCAACGCCGAGTGTGAAAATGGCTTTCTTGCCGAGCAGTTCGCTAACACGTTGATCAATATGATCTCGGTGAGCGTCAATCTGCAGAAAGGGGATGATGCGCTGAAGCCGGATCTCTATTCGCGGGTTGTGAGCTATCTGCGACAAAATCTGCACGAAGCCGATCTCACAATGGCGCAAATTGCCAATGCACACCATGTTTCCCCACGCACTATCAGCCGGGTATTTGCCGCGCACGGTACGACGCCGATGAATTTCGTCTGGCAGGAGCGCTTACTGTCATGCCGCAGAGCACTGGCAGAGGGTAAAGCGCGTAACATCACGCAGGTGGCTTTGGATCATGGCTTTAGCGACATGTCGCATTTCAGTCTGGCGTTTCGCAAAGCCTTTGGTTATACCCCCAGCAGCCTTTTGCGCCAGGCTGAAGCGTCACGATAAGCTGTCGGATGCGGCCTTCAGGCCGCAAGTCCCACCAGCCTTACCCTTTTTCAAGCTGATTAATCACGCGCTCGGCCGTGAATTCCAGGCTGCTGCGCGTGTTCATCGCTTCGGTGCGCATCAACCGATAGGCGCCGGATTCATCCAAACCAAAATTTTGCATCAGCACGCCTTTGGCCTGCGCCAGGCGCTCATTTCTTGCCGTGCGCTGTTGACGTGCCAACAGTTCATGGCGCAATTGCACCTGTTGCTGCGCGGATTGCCAGGTGCCAATCATCTGCACAATCAGAGCAAACGGATTGAGTTCACGCTCGGCAATCGCTGTAGGTTGTAACGTTAATAACAGCGGAAACAACCGTGCATCATGGCAATTCGCCAAAGCAATGGTCGGTATGTGAGAGTGCTGCAGCGCGCTAAACAGGCGCGTCAGCACCGCTTCATGATGATTTTCAATCGCCACCAGCAGAAGCTGCCTATCCGCCGGAAGATCTGCCACCGGCGGCCAGCTATATTGTGCATGACAGCCGAGTTGTGCCAGAGAGGCGCAAAAGGCCCGCACGCTCTGTGAGTCAGGATGGAAAATATGCAATCGGACACCTGCAAGATAGGTCAGCAGTGATGACTCATTCATGTTTCACCTGTGTGCATCCTGAAAGAGGAAGCATCACGTTAAATGAGTCAATGCGGTGGTGCTGTGTTGTCACTGCCGGATGTTGTGTCGATAGCGACAGCGGAGGCGAATCCACTCACCCGCACAGCCGGTGCAGGTGAGAGAACCCTTAAACATGAAACCCTAAATATTGCTCGGCAACAGCCGCACTCGGTTGGGTGCGCGGATCAATCTGCTGCACAATCTGACCTTTTTCAATCACATGGATCCGATCCGAGAGCGCATACAGAAACTCAATATCCTGCTCCACCAGAATGATTGAGATATCCATTTCATGCCTCAGCCGTTGCAGCGTCTCGATGATCTCCTCACAGATATTCGGTTGAATGCCTTCGGTGGGTTCGTCCAGCAACACCAGCTGTGGCTGCCCGCATAGACAACGCGCCAAAGCCAGCAACTGCTGCTCGCCGCCAGACAATGCGCCGCCCGGTTGGGCCAGTAAACGTTTCAGACGCGGAAAAATCTCCAGCATCTGTTCGATGATCTGACCCGCGCGGGAAAAATGCTTCACGCAGCCCATGCGCAGATTCTCCTCCACCGTCAACAGCGGGAAAATTTGCCGCCCCTGGGGCACAAATCCAATGCCCGCCGACGCCCGTTGGTGCGCCTGATAGCGCGTGATATCAATGCCGTTGAGCGCAAGGGTTCCTTGCCAGGCGGGGAGTTCTCCCATAATGGTGCGTAATAACGTGGTTTTTCCCATGCCATTTCGCCCTAACACGCCAGTGAAGGACTTCGCCCCAACGAACAATTCGGACAGGTGCAATACCGGAATTTTGTTGTAGCCCGAGACCATCTCTTTAATTTCAAGCATGTTTAATCTCCAGATTGCCGAGATACGCCTCTTTCACCAATGGATTCTGCGTCACTTCGCGGAAGCTCCCTTCTGCCAGTACCGCGCCCTGATTAAATACCGTGACCTGTTGCGCGATCATGCTGATGAACTCCATATCGTGCTCCACCACCACCACGGTGCTCTGCTGATTGATGGCTTTAATCAGTTGCGCGGTTTTGCGTACTTCCTGATGTGTCATGCCGGCGGCGGGTTCATCCAGAAGTACCAACTGAGGACGTGAAATCAGGATCATCCCTAATTCCACCCACTGACGCTGCCCGTGCGCCAGCTCAGAAAGCACGGCATCCTGATGATCCTGCAGTCCGATATCGTGCAACACCTGATCAATCGCGGCGGGTAGCGCCGCTTTCGCCAGCTTGTTCGCCGCTGCTTGCCAGAGATTTTCCCGTACGCTTAACCCTTCAAATACGCTTGGCACCTGGGTTTTGATGCCGATGCCCAGCCGTGCGATATCCCAGGGGCGTTTACCGGAGATCACCTGATCGCGGTAGCGGCATTCTCCGCGCGTGGGCGTCACCTGGCCGCTGAGCATTTTGAAAAAGGTGCTCTTCCCCGCACCGTTAGGGCCAATCAGACAGCGCAGCTCTCCCTCATGCAGAGTGAAATCCACTGCTTTAACGGCATGCACACCGCCAAAACTGACGCCCATTTTGCGGGTTTCTAACAGGACTGTTGCCGTCATTGTTTTACCTCTGTCACCTGCGTGCGGGATGGGGTTGACGTGGTCAGGCGCTTACGCCGCCACAATCGTTGTAGGGTCGGCAAAATGCCTCCGGGGATCAGCAGCACAAACACCGCCAGAATGACGCCCAATACCAGATTGACGTCCACCGTTTGCTGCGCTCCCAGCCGCGTCACCATCCACTGCAACAGCACACAGCTGATCACCGGACCAATTAACGTGCCGCGCCCTCCGACAATCACCCAAATGATGATCTGTGCCGACTGGCTGATACTAAACACGCCGGGGCTGACAAAGGCACCCCAGTTAACGTAGAAGCATCCCGCTAAGCCGGCAATTGCCGCGCCAATGGCAAAGGTGACGAGCTTGTGTGCCGGTACGTTGTAGCCGAGCAGCCCTGCGCGCTGTTCGTTTTCCCGAATGGCCACCACCGTTTTGCCAAAGCGGCTGAGCAGCACAAACTTCAGCAGCGCATAGCAGAGCGCCAACGCACCGGCCGTCACCATAAAGATCGCCTCCGGTGACAAAATGGCATCTGGCTGGAATGGCATGTTAAGTGTCGGCACTGACGGAATACCATTGAATCCACCCAGCAGCGCTTCGCCGATATGGTACTCACTGCCTGAAGTGGAGTTCACCCAGTTAAACAGCACCAGGCTCACGGCTAACGTGATCGCACCGAGGTACACATCACTGACGCCGCCGTAGAAGATCACGTAACCAAGCAGCAGCGAGAACAGCGTGGGCAAGAGGATCGCCATCACCACCGCCCAGGTGGAATCACCCCAGTTAATGGCGCAAATGGCGTAGGTATACGCCCCCAGGCCAAAAAATGCCGCCTGACCAAAACAGAGGATGCCGCCGTATCCCCAAATAAAGGCCAGGCTCAGTGACAACAAACCCATCACCAGAAACACCGTGATAGAGAGCAAGGTGTAAAGTTCAATCACGCCAGAGAGCCAACATGCCAGCAGAATCAGCATCAGCGCACTCAACACGATGCGCACTTTTTCTGAGAACAGTTTCATTACAGCGATCTCCTGAAGAAGCGGCCGGTGATGCCCTGCGGCAGCAGACGCAGCAGTACGATGGCACTTAACAACAACGCCACCGCGCCAAACACGGGTGTGGAGAGATAGGTGACCAATTGCGAAATGGTGCCGAACAGCGTGGAGGAAGAAAGTGTGCCGGCAATAATGGCACTCCCTCCACCAATCACCGTGATAAAGGCTTTGGCGATAAAGCTGACACCAATCGTCGGGATCACCCCGGTGATCGGTGCCAGCAACGCGCCACCCAACCCCGAAAGAGCCGCGCCAAGGCCAAATGTCAGGCTGTAAATTTTGCCGGGATTACTGCCGAGTGCCGCCGCCATGCGTGCATTTTGCATCGTGGCACGCGCGCATAAACCCAGCGTGGTAAAACGCAGCAGCAGCCACAATGCCGCCACCAGACACAGCGCAAACACAATCATAAACAGTGAATAGCCGCTGGTGCTGTAGCTGCCGACACTGACGCTCGGCAGCGGCGAACTGATACCCAGCGTGGTGTTGCCAAACAGCATAGTGGCAGCGCCAATCAGCGCCAGGCTCAACCCCCAGGTGGCCAGCATGGTGTCGATCATCCGGCCATACAGATGGCGAATAATGACGCGCTCAATCACGATGCCAAAAACCCCGACGCTGAGAGGTGCAATCACCAGCATCGAAATCCAGATCGGCACGCCAAAGTGGTTGGTAGCCATGATGGCGCTATAGCCGCCCAGCATCATAAATTCGCCGTGCGCCATATTGACGATCTTCATCATGCCAAAGACCACCGCCAGGCCCAGGCTCATAATCACCAGTACCGCGATGGCATTCAGCACTTCAATGCCATAGATAATCGACAGATCCATACAGGGCTCCCGTTACAGCTCGATCTGATACTGTTTGGTATCGCGTGGATTTTTCTTCAGGTCGCACACCATTGCCGTATCAACCGGTGCCTGATTGGTGAAGGTTTCCAGAATTTTCATCTGATGGTTCTCGACCTCGGCAATGTGCACATCCAGCGAGCAGTGATGCGTGGTGGGGTCGACCGTTAACTGGCCGCTTGGAGACGTCAATGTGACGCCTGATTCCAGTGCCTCGATCACTTTCATGCGGTCAATATCACCCGCCTTACGCACCCCTTCGGCCCAAATCAACATGCCCTGATACGCGCCCATCGCCAGGTCGCTGATGTACATGTCGCCGTAACGTGCATGGAATTTATCCACGAAGGCTTTATTCTCAGCAGACGGGATCTCTTGCATGTAATTTGCCGCCACCAGAATGCCGTTGCTCTCTTCAGGTGACAGGATGATGTGTTCATTACCGCCGCCAAACACCGTGGAAGCGATGGGGATTTTGTTGCTCATACCTGCGGCGTGCCACTGGCGATAAAAGGAGATATGCGCACCACCGACCAGGGCTGACCACACCATGTCAGGTTTAGCGCTCTGGATTTTTGAAATCGCGGCACCAAAGTCAGTCACATCCAGCGGGAAGAACTCCACCGTCATCACTTCCCCGCCGTTATCACGTACCGACTTCTTCACCCACGATGAAACAATCTGGCCGTAGTTATAATCCGCTGCCAATACATAGACTTTTTTGCCCCACTTTTTCATCGCATAGGGCACCAGTTTTTCCACGGTCTGCGCTGGAGTGGAGCCAGATGAGAAGTAGTTGCGGTCACACACACCGCCTTCATACTGCGCAGGATAAAAATAGAGCGAACGAAAACGATCCAATACCGGACGAATCACTTCGCGCGACGCGGAAGTAATGCCGCCGTGCACCACCGCCACTTTGTCTTTCAGCGCGGCCTGCTGGGCGTATTGCGCGTAGAGCTGCATGTTGGATTGCGCATCGTAATTGATGATTTGCAGCGGTCGGCCTAATAATCCTCCAGCGGCGTTGATCTCATCCGCGGCCAGATTGATGGCGTTGGACATGGGTTTGCCGTAAATATCCAGTCCGCCCGAGAGGTCAAGAATGCTCGCCACTTTGATAGCGTCTTTGCTGTCAGCGGCTAAGGTGAATGTTGGTGCAACCCCTGCTGCCAGGCCTAATGCCGATACGGCAGATCCTTGAAGAAATGAACGACGACTAATAGCCATAGCACCCTCGCAATGAAGTTTTTGGAATGAATAGAGATGGAGTATTCCGGGAACCGGAAGAAATAGAGATGAGCAGCAGACTGCACTGTCTGCATAAATAGAAATCAAGAGCCACAGCATTGGGGCATGTCATTGAGATTAGCAATAACCGGGCCAGAAATTAAAAATGAATGCCCAGGTTATTTATATACTGGCTCCACTGGCCGCCAGCGAGTTCAGAGCTGGGCTTCATCCGCCAGCCACTTTAAAGCGCACAATCAAATAGCGATAATTTATTTATTCACTGACTCTTTTAATGCACTTAAACACAGCAACAGGCACTCTTTCGGTGCAAATAAAATTCAGTCACTGACGCTGTCCGATAAAACACAGCAGATGGCGGTCTGAACAAAGATGTAATTTACAGATGGATTACCGTTTTAAATTCTGATCGTCCTCACCCCTATCATCTTATTGAGGAGTCACAATGTCGGACCATTCTGTATTACCTTCTGATGCTGCGTTAAAGATCCGTGCTATTCAGTCCCTCTTGTCAGAAAAGGTTTCCTGAGCCAGGACGTGACTGACACCATCGTGGACTATTTCGAAACCAAAGTCGGCCCACGCAATGGCGCGCAGGTGGTAGCAAAAGCCTGGTGCGATCCCGCGTTCAAAGCACGTTTGCTGGAAAACGGTCGCGATGCAGTTAACGAACTGGGCTTTGCCGGGTTTGAAGGGGCCACACTGCATGTACTGGAAAACACGGATAGCGTGCACAACATTGTGGTTTGCACGCTGTGCTCCTGCTACCCATGGCCGGTACTGGGTTTGCCTCCCATCTGGTTTAAATCCACGCCTTATCGCTCGCGTGTAGTCATCGACCCGCGTGGAGTCTTAGCGGAATTTGGTACGGATATCCCCGCCAGCAAAGAGATTCGCGTCTGGGACAGCAACGCAGAAATCCGTTATTTCGTCCTGCCACAGCCGCCTGCTCACAGTGAGGGGCTGGATGAAAACGCCTTAGCCCAATTAGTCACCCGGGATTCAATGATCGGTACACGTATTCTTTAAGCGGAGAGCAGCCATGAATAATATCCACGACTGCGGCGGCATGCAGAATTTAGGCCCCATTGAAATGGAGGCCAACGAACCTAATTTTCACAGCCAGTGGGAAAAAGATATTTTCGCCACCACGCTGGTCTTTTTCATGAGCGGAAAGATCGTATTGGATGATTTTCGCTATGAAATCGAAAAAATGCCGGTGACCGAATATTTGCAGTCGAGCTATTACGAGCACTGGTTGTTTGCGATTGAACAGTTGATGTGTAAGACCGGTGTATTTACCGAGCAGGAATTACAACAGCGTCTCACTGAACTCTCTGCCTGAGGACTTATGATGAACACCTATTCACCGCAAGGCTATCTCGATTTAATCACCACGCCACCTAATTATCATCGTCCGGTGGATGTCACTCCTCAATATCAACCCGGCGACACCATTATTACGCAGAATCTGAATCCGCTCAGTCATACACGTTTGCCTCGCTATGCGCGCGGTAAAAAAGGGGTGATTGTCGCGAACTACGGTGCCTGCGTGTTTCCCGATGCACTGGTCGCGCATCAGCAGGAAAAGCCGCAGTATGTCTATCTGGTGAAATTCAGCGCCGCTGAATTATGGGGAGAGACCAACGATAATTTCAGTGTTCATCTCAGCGTCTGGTCCGACTATATTCAGGGCAAAACTGAGGAGGCGACGCATGGATGAGTTGCATGCCATCATCGCTCAAGTCACAGAAGCCGATCCTGCTTTCGCACAACCGTGGGAAGCCGATGCCTTTGTTATCGCGGTGGCGCTATCACAGCGCGGCTATTTTAGTTGGCCGCAATGGGTAGAACAATTTGCGCAGGAGATTCATCACGCTCCACAACGCAGCGATGAAAGTGCTCACACCGCTTACTATCGGCAATGGCTGAGTTGCCTGGAAAAGATCTTGTCCCAGCATCATCTGATCCCGCGGTCCGAATTATTGAGTCGTGAAGAGCAATGGCGTCAGGCGTTCCTCAACACCCCTCACGGCAGCCCGGTGGATCTCGCCGCCGCCAGCTGTCCGCCCGACCATTTACATGACCATGACCATCATCATCACCACCATCATGATCACCACGCAATGCCGCCATCAATCCAGCCGCTGCGGGTCTTCGCCGCCGTTGGATAATCATTTGGGGAGCACCTATGAAAGTGCTGAGTAATAAGCAGAAAGGCATGGCGGTGATAAGCGGCGCGATGCTGTTCAACTTGCTGGTGATCGGCACGGCGCTGGTGACGTTTCAGCATTCACCCGCCGCGCTCAGCGTAGCGCTGTTGGCGTATCTGTTTGGGTTACGCCATGCCGTGGATGCCGACCATATTGCCGCCATCGATAATGCCACGCGCAAGCTGAGCAATGAGGGGAAGAGCCCTTTCACGGCGGGAATGTGGTTTTCGCTGGGGCATGCCTCCGTGGTGCTAATCGCCTGCCTGATATTCGCCTTAACCACTCGACCGTTGCAACAGATGTTTCCGGGCGTCAAGGAAGTCGGCGGTATGATCAGCACGCTGATCTCCGGCGCGTTTCTGTTGTTGCTCGCCTGGGCTAACAGCCGAACGCTGTGGCAATGTTTTCGTCAACGTCAGAGGTTGCTGCGCGGCGATGCAACCCCTGTTCCGCAGGAGAGCCATCACCACGGCGTGTTGACCAGGCTGTGCGCCCCGCTGTTTCGCATGGTGAGCAAAAGCCATCATCTGTTCCTGATTGGATTTCTGTTTGGCATTGGCTTTGATACCGCCACCGAAGTGGCGATTTTCGGCATGTCGGCCAATCATGCTGCGGGCGGCGAAGCGATACTCCACATTATGTTGATGCCGCTATTGTTCACCGCGGGCATGATGCTCATCGATACCACTGATGGCGTCATGATGTTGAAGCTGTATCGCTGGTCGCAGTTCGATCCATTGCGCAGTCTCAATTATACCCTCGCCATTTCGTCACTTTCGATTGTGGTGGCTTTTGCGATTGGCTGTTACGAAGTGTCAACGGTGTTGCAGCTCAACACGCTGATCTCGCCTGCACTGGACGGCATTATGGAGGCAGTGATCAGCCAGATGGGTTGGGTGCTGATCGTCACTTCGATGGGCGTATGGCTGGTGTTTTTCCAGCGGGCAAAGCGTCGTACGTTATAGAACGGTGGCGGCTTCGTGCCGCCCTGTTGATTGGAACTGATCGAATGAAATCCTACCGATAATGGCAGACCTTCCTGTCAAAACATCTCTACTGACACATACTGCTGAGAGTTAAAAATCATTGAAATTAATAATCATTCTCATTATGGTGCGAAGTGATGTGCACCAACAAATCAGATTATTAGGATTTCAATGCCTTATAGATTTTCAGCGATAAACCGTTCCATTGGCCTGCTGTTATTGTTGCTTGGCAGTGTCGCCACCAGCGTTTTTGCACGCCCCAATATGACGCCACTCGGACCCAATATCGCCGACAAGGGCTCCGCTTTTTACCAGTTCTCTCTTCGCGGATTTGATTCGGCGGATGGCCTGCGGCATTACAAGGTTTGGACTGCCGTGCCAGATAAAGCCCCTCCGGCTTCGGGCTATCCAATCATCACGATGCTGGATGGCAACGCGGTGATGGACAGACTCAGTGACCCGCTGCTGCAAAAACTCTCGTCAGGTAACCCGCCGGTTTTGGTGGTGGTTGGGTATCAAACCACCCTGCCGTTTGATGTCAACGCGCGGACTTTCGATTACACCCCGCCTGATAAAGAACATGGCGATGCAGGATACACCTTCAGCCGCGGTCGCAAGGGCGGCGGAAGCATCGCATTCCGCGAATTGCTTGAGCAGCGTATTTTGCCCGCAGCGGAGAAAGGTTTGCATATCAATCATCAGCAACGTGGGCTGTGGGGACACTCCTACGGCGGGTTATTTGTACTCGACAGCTACCTCTCCTCTCCAGTGTTTACGCGTTATTTCGCTGCCAGCCCGTCGATCGGCCAGGGGTACACTTCTTTATTAAGTGAGATGCAGACCCGAAAAGCCAGTGATACGCAGATCACTCTGATGGAAGGGAATGGCGACCGCCGCAGCGATAGCAATACGGCAGAACCTGAAGTGTTGCGCGCAGTACGCACCACTATCGAGGATATGGCAGAGAACGGCGCGGTTGCACGCTATCAACTCTTTCCAGGACTTTCCCACGGACAAATGTTTGGTGCTTCAATGGAAGAGGCGCTGCTGGACATGTCGCAGATAAAATAACATGACGAAGTGGGCGCAAAACAATGCGCCCACTTCGTTGCTTAATTAAAGAACTTTATATCCGTGGGCGTGGATATTTTCGCTGCATCGCCCGCCGCTTTCAGCGCACCGCTATTCGCATCGAAATGGAACAGAGAAATATTGTTGGTGAACACGTTTGTGACATAAAGATATTTTCCGCTGGCATCAAATGAGAACGCTCGAGGTTCGATACCATTCGCTTTATAACTGACCGGCTTGCCTAACTGGCCATCTGTCTCAATTTTAAACACCAATAGTTTATTATCTGAGCCACGATTCGCCGCAATCACATATTTACCGTTCGGACTGAGAATAATTCCGCCGCCGCTACGGTATTCAGCACTGTTATTATCAGTGTTCAGTTTCACAGTAGCGCTGCGATCAAGACGATCATCTTTCACGGTAAACACCGCGATCTCACCGGCCATTTCCGTGTTGACGTAGGCATGTTTGCCATCCGGTGAGAACACCATATGACGCGGGCCAGAACCTGCGGTAAAGGTTACGTCACGCGCGTTGTCCGCTTCCAGTGGCTCAGACTGAGTGGCGTGATAACGATAGGCATGGAGTTTGTCACCGCCGAGATCGGCAGCGTACAGATATTTGCCGTCGTGGGTAAAGGTGGTTGAGTGCGCGTGGCCACCATCCTGACGCCCTTTCACCGCGCCCGTGCCCTGATCAAAGGCAAAGTGCTGCACCTGCTCACCCAGTTTACCGTCATGATGAATCGGGAACACCGACACGCCCGCGCCGCCTTTCGCCACCGAATAGTTGGCGACAAACAGGAATTTTCCGTCCGGACTGATAGTGGCATGCGTCGGCTGCTGGCCATGGCTATCCAACACGTTCAGCACCTTCACCTGACCGTTTTTATCAACGGACAGTGCGGTGACGGCCCCGGCGTTTTCTTCGTTGGTGGTATAAGCAAAGCGTCCATCTTTGGATTTTACAATCCATGACGGGCTTTTCATTTTGATCACATCAAGTGGTGTTAAGGTGCCATCTGCATTCACCTTGAGGCGATACAATCCTTCGCTAGGGTGATCCGGTTTTTGCTCTAATGGCGCATCCGGAATTGACGTCCAGGTACCCACTAAAGCGATTTGATGATGTTTCGCGGCATTTGCCATAGCGCTCCCCGCCAGTGAAAAAACAGCTAGCGATAATGCCACGGTTATGTTTGATGCTAAACCGCTGAATGCGGCTTTTTTATTTCTATTCATTTTGTACCCCACCATAATCGGAATGTTTAACGACTATAGTGGGATTAAATTGTACAGCGCCCGGTCATGGTGACCGGGTTCACAATATAGCAGAATAGTTTTTAGGAAATCGTGCCTTTAAATTCTGGCTCATCACGATTCAAGGTAAATATCTGCCAGTCAACCTGTTTGGCATGCAAGGTAAATACTGCTGTCGCCAGGGTGTTCTCTTCATCCGGATCGTTCGGCGAGAGGCGATAAATCGGCAGCTCCGCATCATGCTGGTCAGAGAGAATCGCGATAGCTGCATCGCCATCCAACTGCGTTTGTGTCTCCAGCCAAGCTATTAAACGCTGCTGACGTGAGCCGGAACTGTCCGTAATCACCTGTTCAACGTCATCAAGCTGCGGATGAATCAGATGATTAGCATGGGCGAACACTGTGGTTAGTGGCATCACCGAGCAACCCGAACCCGTGGCTTCCACGCTAAACAAACGGCTGTCGCCCATCTGTCCCAACGTATGATGGAAAGCCCCTGCGCGCGGTGATGTGGTGAGAATGCTGATGGCCTCATCCAGCGTGGCCGCATTCAACGCGGCGCGAGCCAGAATCTGACGCGGCACGCCTTCAGGACGATGCAGCGCACGAATATTATTCACCGTATTCACCACGCCCCGATCATTAACGGCAATGGTATGACCGCAAATCGAACCCGGATAAGCAAAGCTGGTAAACCCCATTCCGCTATCCGGACGGATGCTCACGATGGCACAGTCATTTCGTAATTGCGGGAAGCCATCTTCATTGTGCGCGATGATCAGCACACCATCAGCACGCTGCCCCGCCACGGTAGTGCAGCCATCCGAAGTTGAACGCACTAAGTCACCGCGACAGTTCCAGGCAAACACCTCCTCAATCGGCGCCTGTAAACCTGCGGCCAGCCCTTCCAGCTCTTGCCAGATCAGTGGATAGCGCGTCTCGACCAACGCGCGCAGGGTCAACGTTTGATCGGCGTCTTTCATGCCGGTCACCGTTTGCCAAAGGGCGGTGAGCTTCAGTTTTTGGTGCCACGCCTCACGGCCAAATTCACCCAGTTGCTGACCGATTTCAAAGGCGGAACCACGGATTGCGAGTTTTTTCATGTTGTTATCGTTCACTTCTGTTCAGGAGACGTGCTGCAAGAATTCTTTCAGACGCGGATTGCTGCTGGCTGTCAGCAGCATATCAGGTGGGCCATCTTCGGCAATGGTTCCGCCATCAATAAAGATCAGACGTGAGGCCACCTCACGCGCAAAACCGATTTCATGTGTCACGATTACCATTGTCATGCCTTCATCCGCCAACGAGCGCATCACTTTCAGCACTTCATGACGTAATTCAGGGTCCAGTGCCGAGGTGGGTTCATCAAACAGCATCATCTTCGGCTTGACGGCCAGTGCACGCGCAATCGCCACTCGCTGCTGCTGGCCGCCAGAGAGTTCGGAAGGATAGTGATTGGCGCGCTCACGCAAACCCACACGATCCAACAGTGCCATCGCCTGTTCACGAGCCGCGGATTTGCTCAGCTTGCGCACGCGAATTGGACCAAACATCACGTTTTCCAACGCGGTGAGATGGGGGAACAGATGGAACTGCTGAAATACCATGCCTGCTTCACGACGGATATCGCACTCATTGGCGTGCGGATCGGTGATGTGCATGCCTGCCACCAACAACGTACCAGAGGATATCTCTTCGAGTTTATTGATGCAGCGTAACAGCGTCGACTTACCGGAGCCTGACGGCCCAATAATCACCACCACTTCACCGCTTTCAATCTTTAAATTGATGTCGTGCAGTACCTGAGTGGTGCCGAAATTTTTCGACACCGCGTTAAATTCAACCATGCTCATAGAATATGAATCCTTTTCTCCAGTTGTTTCAACAGGAAACTCAGGCACAACGTCACCAGCAAATAAATCATTGCCACTGCTGTCCAGACTTCCAATGCACGGAAGTTACCGGCAATAATCTCCTGGCCCTGGCGAGTTAATTCCGCCACACCAATAACGATAAATAACGAGGTGTCTTTGATGCTGATAATCCACTGATTACCCAACGCGGGGATCATACGACGTAGCGCCAGCGGCATGATAACGTGCCATACGGTACTGCGTTGTGATAATCCCATGGCCAGGCTGGCTTCTTTAAAACCTTTATTAATGGAAAGAATCGCACCGCGTGTAATCTCCGCAATATAGGCGCCAGAGTTAATGACAATGGTTACAATCGCAGCCGTGACCGGATCGATACGAATCGGCATGACCATCGGCAGTGCAAAATAAATGAACATCACCTGCACCATAATCGGCGTTCCGCGAATTAACTCAACGAAAATCAGTGAAAGTGTTTTTGATATTCTACCGCCCAATGCACGACAGGTTCCCGCCAGCAAACCAATAATAAAACCACCCAGCAATCCTGATAGCGAAATAATCAGCGTTAACTGTAATCCCTGTAACAGCAGTGGCAGGGACTCCCAAATATATTTACTTTCGAAATTCATCTTTCAACCCGTAAAAGCGAAACGAGGCCGATTCTCACCGGCCTGGCGGGATTATTTTGGCTGCTTAGCAAACCATTTCACGTAGATTTTGTTATAGGTGCCATCCGCGCGCAGTGCCTGCAACGCAGCATTCACTTTTGGCGTTAAGCTGCTGTTCTTCTGCATCGCAAAGCCATACTGCTGTGGCAAAATGCTATCGGTTTCACCGGTGGACTTCACTTTGCCATCGCCTGCCGTTTTCACGTAATAGAGCACGTTAGGTGAGTCATGCACCACGGCGTCGAGGTTGCCGGCTTGCAGATCAAGATAGGCATTATCGATGTTCGGAAATTCGACGTAGTTTGCTTTATATTTGCTTTTCATAAAGCTGGCAGCGGCTGTGCCTTGCTTCAGGCCCACTTTTTTGCCAGATAAATCGCTAAATTTAGTGATGGAATTATCAGAGCTTTTCACCGCCATCAATAAATCGGCGTCATAATATCCTTCACTGAAATCGACAACTTGTTTACGCGCATCGGTAATGGTAATGCCCGCCATTGCCACATCCAGATTACGCGATTGCAAGCCAGGAATTAAACCACCAAAATCCATTGGGCGTAATTCGTAGCTGACGTGCATTTTCTTAGCAATGGCATCCCATAAATCGATATCAAAGCCTACATACTTGTCGCCTTGTTTAAATTCAAACGGTACAAATGCGGTATCCACACCGACGGTTAATTTATCTTGTGCTGCTGCAACAAAACTGGCTGAACAAGCAACCAATGCTAACGTAACTTTTAATTTAGAGAATAATGCAGACATAATAACCCTCAGCGTCAGTGAAATAGTGTGCGATAAATGTCACCCAGCGAAATATTTCGGCGGGAGTAAGAAGATAAATCCATTTGATATTCAGGGCGCATCCGATCACGCCCTGATAAAAACGACGGCTTATGCCGGGATAATAACATCCCGTGTTTCGGGTACCGGCGTCTGTGCGCCGTTCATGATCATCGAGAGGAAACTGTAATAACCATTGATGCCAATCAGATCGACCACACCCTTTTCGCCCCATAAATCGATGGCTTGTTGCCAGGTGGCGTCAGAGACTTTTTGCTGTTGATGCAGCTGCTGACAAAAGTGGTAGATCACCCACTCATCGGCCAGCAAATCATCGGGCAGGCGTTTTTCATTAATGGCCTGTACGGCAGCGGCGGATATGCCCTTTTCACGGGCGATGGGCGCATGAATCGCCCACTCCACCGGCTGCGACCAGTGCCGGGCGGTCATAAGAATCGCCAGTTCCGATAAGCGCTGACCGAGCGCACTCCGGTAACGCAGGTATTCTCCCATGCGCTGCGCGTGCGCCATCAACTCCGGACTGCGCAGTAGGGGTTCAAAGGGTGGAAGCAGCGCACCACGTGGACCGTTAATGATCTCTTCTGCCAGTGGACGTTGCTGCTCGTCCCACTCATGCTCCGCCAGTGGCGGTAAACGATTAATCATAATTTACCGGTCTCTTCACGAATCACGGTCGCCAGCGTATCCACCACAAAATCGAGCTGGCCCGGCGTAATAATAAACGGTGGAGCAATCAGGATATGATCGCCATACTGCCCGTCAATCGTGCCGCCCATCGGATAGACCATCAGGCCGCGAGCCATGCAGTTGGCTTTGATACCGGCATGCAATTTCAGCGCGGGATCGAACGGGGTTTTACTCTCTTTGTCGCGTACCAGCTCCACACCGGCAAATAAGCCGCGCCCACGCGTGTCACCCACATGGGGTAATCCCCCGAGCACTTCACGCAGTGCATTTTGCAGGTAAGCGCCCTGCTGCTTCACGGCATCCAGCAAGTTATCGCGTTCAATAACCTGCTGCACCGCCAATGCCGCTGAAGCCGCTGTCGCGTGGCAGATGTAAGTATGACCATGCTGGAATAGACCACTGCCCGACTGTAGTGCTGAAACGATCTTTTCACTGGCCAACACGGCGCCAATAGGCTGATAACCCCCGCCCAACCCTTTGGCGATAGTGACCAAATCCGGCACCACATCATCTTGTTCAAAGGCGTGCAACGTCCCGGTGCGGCCCATACCACACATCACTTCATCAGCGATATACAGGATGCCGTATTTATCACACAGCGCACGCACGCCTTTCAGATAGCCCGGCGTTGGCGGTGTCGCGCCGGTGGTGGCACCCACCACCGTTTCAGCGCAGAAGCCAATAATGGTTTCCGGGCCTGCATCAATGATCGCCTGTTCCAGTTCATTGATCAGACGCGTGGTGTATTGCTGTTGTGTTTCATCAGCACGACGATCGCGATATTCATTACAGGCTGACACGCGAATCACGTCGATCAGTAACGGGGCAAACTGACGACGACGCCACTCATTGCCGCCGACGGCCAGCGCGCCCAGCGTATTGCCGTGATAGCTCTGTTTGCGCGCAATAAATTTGGTGCGTGACGGTTGGCCGATTTCAACGAAATACTGACGTGCTAATTTCAGCGCGGTTTCCACGGCTTCCGAGCCGCCGGACACGAAATAGGCATAGTTGAGATCGCCAGGCGCCGTGCGCGTCAGCTGTTCGGCAAGCTGTTCAACGGTATCGCTAGTGAAGAAGCTGGTGTGAGCGTAAGCCAGTTGGTCAATTTGACGATGCATGGCCGCTAACACATCAGGATGTGCATGGCCTAAGCAGGAAACGGCGGCACCACCGCAGGCATCAAGATACGGCTTTCCTTGTTTATCGAAGATGTACGCCCCTTCGGCGCGTGCGGCTACGGCGGGCGTGCTACGCAAACTGCGGTGAATAATGTGGCTCATGCTGGGTACTGCTCCTGAATACGCGACGGTCATTAAGCGCATCTTGCAGGATTCATTTGGATCACGTCAATGCAATAATGATTCACATGCATTCTATTTTCTTATGACGGATGCAAATGAATCATTTATCAGGATTTGCCTGGCACCACATAAGCGCCCGATTCGATCAGATAGCGTTCGGCATTTTCGATTTTATGCACGGCATCACGGCCATGGCGCGCCACCAGCATTGCCAGTAAGCACTCTGCCAGCCCCATGCCAGAGACCACAGAAGGGAAGAACGACGGGCTGTCGATAGAGAATAATAGGGTGCAGTCGGCGGCCTGTGCCAGCGGGGAAACCGGTGAATCGGTAATCGCGATAATCTTCGCGCCAGCCTGCTGCGCGGCGTGCAGCACATCCAATGACTCGCGGGAATAAGGCGCAAAGCTGGTCAGCAGCACGCAATCCTGCTCGGTGAGTTCACGGGTAAACACTTCAATATTGCTGGCAAGGCCATCAATCAGTGAGACCTGGCGATTGAAGAGTCGGTAAACATAAAACAGTGACCAGGCGATGGGAAAACTGGCACGAAAACCACAGATGTAAACGTTGTCAGCGGCATCGAGTAAAGCGACAGCCTGCTCCATTTCTGACTGGTTTTCGTTTTGCGTGTAGGCCAGATTGGCCTGATGCGCGTTGAACACCTCATCATACAGCTGCGGCTGGGTGCCTTTCGCAATCAGTTTTTCGGCTTTGGATACGTATGTATCATTACGCAGTCCGATATCATCAATAAAAGCATCTTTCAGTTCGCCCCAGCCTTGATAGCCCAAACGTTGCGCCAGGCGTAACAGGGTTGCGGGTTTGACGCCTGCTTCCACCGCAAATGCGCGCATCGATTGCACCACCAGTTGATTGGCGTTTTGCAGTGCGAATTCGGCGGCGCGCTGCAGTTCCGGTGACAGCTCACTGAACTGACTGACAATTTTATCCCGAAGATTCATAACGTTTGGTCGTTGATGGCAGATGGATGCATATAACCATAATTGCAACGATGAGAAAACCAGGCGCGATGACGATTCCTCATGTGGCTATCTCCCCGGTAGAGCAGCCACGAAGGCGCAATTCTTTCCAATACAGTTGATCCTTGCCGTGGTTTAATCACGCCCACAGAAAAAAATAAGGACAGGCTCGTTGCTATGCTGCAGTTTTCAAATGGCTTTTTGCTGAGTTTATCGCTGTGCCTTGATATTGGGTTGGCCAATATCGCCATGATTACCCTCGCGATGCAGCGCGGCTATTTTCACGGCTTTTGGCTGGGAATAGGCACCTGTATTGGCGACCTGATTTATGCGCTGCTGGCGCTGGCAGGCATGGCAGTGGTTTTGCAGTTTACCGTGGTACGCTGGGTGTTGTGGATTGGTGGCGGAGTTTTACTGCTGTGGTTCGCGGGTAAAATGCTGATCGCCGCACTGCGTAAAGACGCGCCGTTACCTACCGCAGAGCAACAGCCTTATCGCTCATTGTTGCGCGAGTTTAGTCGAGGCGTCGTGCTGGCGATGTCATCGCCCACCGCGATTTTGTGGTTTGCCAGCGTGGGCGGCGCACTGATTGCTCGTATGGGGCATGGCAGCGTCAATGCCACCTCCTCTTTCCTCGGCGGATTCTTTATCGCGGGAGTGGTCTGGACTTGTGTGCTGTGCCTGGTGGGCAGCATGGGCGGTAAGCTGCTGGGTCAGCGCCTGTTGAAATACTCTTATCTCGCCTCGGCACTGATCTTCTGCTACTTCGCCGCCTATGTGATGGTGTCAGGCTATCGGGAGTTTGTGCTGGGCTGAAGCAATTTGCTGAGAATAATGGTAAGGCGTAATGCCCATCACTTTACGAAAGGTGTTGATGAAGTGGCTCTGATCGTAAAAACCGAGTTGCAGCGCAACTTCCTGCGGATGTACCCGACGTCGCAAGAGATGGCGCGCCTGTTGCAGCCGCAGTTGCATATGATATTGCAGCGGCGGCAGCCCGGTGAGCTGGGTGAAACGGCGCACCAGATGATACTTACTCAGCCCCGCCCGTTGCGCCAGCGCATCCAGTTGCGGCTTCTCGTGCAAGTGTTCACCAAGAAACTGCTTCACCTGCTCAATAATCTGCACTTCCCCCTGATGCACGCTCTCTTTGTCGTCGAGGAGTTCACCACACAGCCACAACAATTGTTGTTCCAGCAGTAATTCATCTCCTGCGCGCGCGGCCTGGTCGAATTCAGTGATCGCTTGAAACAACCGCGTGTCATGGAACACTCCTTCGCGCAAAGCTGGCGCAGCGGTGCTGCCAAACATTTCGGTTAAGATCGCCTGCGGCAAGTGGATGCTGATAAAACTCACCGGATCATTGCTGAACAAAGATGATTGAACCGCGACGGGATTATAAATCGTCACCTGCCCGGCAAACACGTCAGAGACCTTGCCATCGAGCCAAATCTCTTCACGCCCGCTGAGATTAGCGCAAATCACATATTCGTCATGCAGATGACGCGGAAAGCGGCTGCCAGTGGCGTTAACGCGCGAACATTCAATGCCATTGCGGCTGAACCAATCAGATGAGGAGAGGGACACATGATGCTCTGGTGAATAGGGTGATGCGTTATAACAGCATCGCCAGTTTTGAATTGCAATGCTGCTGGGTTGTTGCGGGCTGACTAGCTTTAGTGGCGTTTTAAAGTGTTTGCCGGGAGCGGCGTAACGACAACGGCTCCCGACAAAGAAGGCAGCGTTTAAATTCCCGCAATCCGTTTCAAATCAGCTTCAGCCCCAGGCGCTACTGCCAGCACCTGAGCGCCTTTCAGCAAACGTTCACCTTCGGTATTAAACGGGTGATACCAACCGCCCGCCTCTTTCACCAGGCAATAACCCGCCAGGCAATCCCATGCGTGCATATAGGGTTCGTAGTAGCCCACTACCCGACCCGCCGCCACCCACGCCAGCATTAATGCGCCGGAACCGATACGGATGAAGTTACCACCGGCTTCCAGCAATGAGGCCAGAATTTTACCCACTTCAGCAGGGCTAACGTGGCTGTTAGCACCAAAGCCTGTGACATGGTTTTGTAGCGTGCGGCTCGGATCAACCTGCAAGCGGCGACCATTTAAAGTCGCGCCTTGCCCCAGCGCCGCCACATAGCACTCCTGATAAGTAGGGGCAAAAATCACGCCAATCACCGGCACGCCGTCATGCAGTACCGCCACTGACACGCACCAGTTAGGCATGCCATTGAGGAACGGGCTGGTGCCATCAATCGGATCCACCACCCAGGTGTATCCCGATGTGCCTTCCTGCAATCCGTACTCTTCCCCCAGAAAACCGTCATCGGCAAACTGGGCGCGAATCTGCTGGTCGATCATCTGCTCGACTTCGCGGTCAGCGCGCGACACCACATCCTGCAGGTCATACTTGGTCTCGACCACCAGCGTGTCGCGTTGATGGAAATACTCCAGCGCCTTTTCGCCCCCTGCGCGTGCCACTTTCTCTGCCAAAATCAAACGTGATAGCAGTGCGTCATTTACGGTGTCACTCATTATCTGTCCTTACATTAACCGGCAATCAGGGCTAATCCCTGAGGTTTAAAATCAATCGCCACGGCAGCAGCCAGCGGCAGACGCTGCTCCATCTGCGCATCAACGATAAACAAGGAACCGAGCGGCGTGGCCACTTCATATTCGATGTGATCACCCAGCCATGTGCTGTGGGTCACTTCGCCTTGCAGGGCTCCCTGCCCATCGCTATGCAACGTAATAAACTGTGGACGCACCGACAATTGGGCCGAGCCGGTTGGCACGCCGTTACCGCGCACGCGATAACGCAGATTTCCCAGCCGCACCAGCGCATCGTTGCCCTCCACCTGCTCGACTTCGCACGGCAGGATGTTGGCTTCCCCCATAAAATCAGCGATGAACACCGAATTCGGCGCGTGGTAGAGGCTTTCAGGTGCGCCCTGCTGGGCAATATCACCCTCTTTCATGACAATAATTTTATCAGACACCGCCAGCGCTTCTTCCTGATCGTGCGTGACGTAGACGGCAGTAAATCCAAGTCTTTGTTGTAACTGACGAATATCAGTACGGACACGGCGGCGCAAACGTTCATCGAGGTTAGATAACGGCTCATCCAGCAGTAGCACCTGGGGTTCCAGCACCAGTGCACGCGCCACGGCGATGCGCTGTTGCTGACCGCCTGAAAGCTCGGATGGCAATCGTTGCCCCTGGTTTTCCAGTCCAACCAGTTTCAACCCTTCGCGGGCACGATCCAGCGCTTCTCGCTTGTTCATTCCCGAGGACTGAAGCCCATACATAATGTTGTCGAGCGCGCTCATATGTGGAAACAGCGCGTAAGACTGGAACACCATTGCCACATCGCGTTCGTTGGCAGGCAGATGCGTCACATCTTTACCGCCAATCAAAATGCGCCCGGAGGTGGGATGTTCCAACCCCGCCAACAAGCGCAGTGTGGTGGTTTTGCCGCAGCCAGAGGGGCCAAGCAGCGTGACCAGCGTACCGGGTTCCACCGTCAACGACAGATCCGGCAAGGCGTTGAAACCCGCAAAACGTTTGGTGACATGCTCAAATACCACGGAACCCGCATTGATACTGGTCATACGGTTCTCTCCTGAGTTAACGAAGTTGAAGAAGGCGGCATGGCGATATCAACGGGGCGGGCAGCGCGGCGCAGTTTTCGCTCACCGACCAGCCACTGAAACACGCCAATGATCAGCAGCATCACCACAATCAATACAGTGGAGTAAGCAATCGCCACGCCGTACTCACCGTTTTCCACCAGCCCGACAATGTAGGAGGTCGCCATGTTGTACTGCGCACTGACAAGGAAGATCACGGCACTAATCGAAGTAATCGCGCGAACGAAGGCATACACTAACGCGGCGCTGATCGCCGGTTTGAGCAACGGCAACACCACTTTGCGCAGCGTGCGGAAACTGTTGGCACCCAGCGTCAGTGAGGCTTCATCAAGGCTTTTATCCAGCTGGCTCATCGCCGCAATGCCCCCGCGCACCCCCACCGGCATATTACGAAACACAAAGCAGGCAATCAGAATCAGAGCCGTACCGGTGATCTCCAGCGGCGGCAGGTTGTAGGCCATCACATAGCTCACACCGATCACCGTGCCCGGAATAGCAAAACTCAGCATCAGCAAGAATTCAAACGTCTGACGGCCGGCAAACTTCTGCCGCACAATCAGCCAGGCGGTGAGCAAGCCGACAATCGCGGTGAGCGGCGCGGCAATCAGCGCAATCTCCAGCGTGGTCCAGAACGAGTTCCACGCCACGCCGGTCCACAACAGATGCCCGTCACTGACGCTGACACGGAAGGCCCGCACATAATGCTCGACAGTGAGGGCGTCATTCAGCCCCCATGACTGCACAAACCCACCGACGACGATCATGCCGTAAATTACCAACGTGAAGAGCCCCCACGGAATCACCATGCCGTACACGCCGTAGCGTAACAGTCTGGGCAGTTGACCATGTTTGCCGCCATCGCCCTTACCGGTGACGGTGGCGAAGTTTTTGCCGCCCAGCCACCAACGCTGCAGTACGAACGCCGCCAGAGTGAAGCTGAGTAAAATCATCGCCAGCACCGCTGCCCGACTGGGATCATTCTGCGCTCCGACTACCGAGAAGAAGATTTCGGTGGAGAGCACACCGTGACTGCCGCCCAGCACCATCGGGTTACCAAAATCAGCCATGCTTTCGATAAAGCTGATCAGGAAAGCGTTGGCCAGACCGGGCGCCATTAACGGCAGAGAAATGCGGCTGAAGGTGCGCCAGCGGTTAGCGCGCAGCGTTTGTGAGGCTTCTTCCAGTGAAGGGCTTACCCCCTCGACCACACCAATCAGCACCAGAAACGCGATAGGCGTGAATGACAGCACCTGCGCAATCCAGATGCCGGCTAAACCATACAGCCATCTTCCGGGTTCGATGCCAAACAGCGCCGCCAGATATTCCGTGACCACGCCTGAACGGCCAAACAGCAGAATCAGCGCCAGACCAATCACAAACGGCGGCGTGATAATCGGCAAAATGGTCAGCATACGCAGCGCTTTTTTACAGGGCAGCGGCGTGCGCGTAGCGGCCAGCGCAAAGGCCAGCCCCAATAACGTAGAACCAGAGGCCGTCATCAGCGCCAGCCACAACGTACGCCAGGCGGTGCCGCAGGTGCCGCCTTTCAGACAGGCCAGACTCCAGATCGAAGGGTCCTGAATGTTGCTGATCAGTCCGTCGGGTTTAAAACTGCCATCAACATCCTGTACCGACACTACAAACATGCTGAGTACCGGATAGAGCACAAATATGCTGACCAGCGCGGTCAGTAACACCAACGACGCCACCACAAAGGCATCGCCTTTCAGCACGCCCCGCTCGGCCAGCGCAAAAGAGAACAGCAGTAAAAAGGTGGTCAGCATCAGCAACGCACCCGCGCCCATCGCCGGTTGGCCCTGATCCAGTGGCCCGAAACGATTTTCCAGCCACAGCCAACTCCAGCCGCTGTAACCGATGGCATGGCCTTCAATCACCAGAAAAATGACGCCCAGTGCGCTAAATAACAGCATCAGGCGGCTGCGCGCGCCAGATGGAAGTAATCCACACGCGGCGCACAGGGCGAACACGATCAGCGCAATCGCCAGCCACGGATGTGAGCTGACCTGCCATAAGGCGGGCGCATTGGCTGGGTCGCTCCACAGATTGAACAGCCAGCCGCCATCAAAAAAGCCGGCCTCCAGGCTGTACCACGGCAGCAAGAGTAGGGATGCCAGGCCGATCAACAGTGCGCCGGTAAGCCGACGATTATTTGCATGCATAAAACACCTCAAGAGGGAGAGTCTGGCTCTCCGGCTCGCAGTGGAATGATGTGTTGAAAGGCGCCACGGCAAGGAGAGGATCTCGCAGGATGTGGCGCGGGTTCACGCAGTCAGGTCATCACTGTGCGCTGGCACCAATCTCTTTATCCCAGCGGCTGAGCAGCGCTTTGCGTTTGGCTGAGTCGCCATAAGTTTTGAAGTCGTAATCGATCAGCTTGATGTTCTCGAAGCGCGGGGCGTATTCCGAGATTTCTGCGTGACGATTTGACGGCAGCTGGAAGGATTTCGCTTCCTTCATATGCGACTGCGCCTCAGCGCTGAGCGCCCAGTCGTACCAGACTTTGGCATTCGCCAGGTTGCGTGCCCCTTTCACAATCGACATTGAGCCAATCTCATAGCCTGTACCTTCACAGGGCGCCACGGTTTTGATCGGGAAGCCATCCACCTGCATTGCAACGGCATCATGCATGAACACGATACCGACCGTGGTTTCACCTCGCGCCGCGGCTTTCACCGGTGCAGAGCCTGACTTGGTGTATTGCGAGACGTTGGCATTGAGTTTTTTCAGGTAGTCGAAGGCCTGATCTTCCCCCATGATTTGCACCAGGGTGGCCAGCGTGTTGTAGGCGGTACCGGAAGAGTTAGGGTTGGCGATTTGGATTTCCCCCTTAAAGCCGGGATCCAGCAAGTCCTTCCAGCAGAGGGGTTCTTTCAGTTTTTTATCGGCTAACAGTTTGGTGTTATAGCCCCAGCCCAGTGCTCCCGCGTAAATTCCCACCGTGCGATAGCCCGAGTTCTCAGCCTGCTTCTGTGCCCAATCCTGCTGCTGATCAAGCAGCGGTGATTTATACACTTGCGTTAACCCCTCATCGGCCGCCTGCATATGCGGATCGCCGGTTCCGGCCCACCAGATATCGGTACGTGGATTGCGTGCTTCGCTGCGCAAACGCGCATACGCTTCCCCCGCCGACAAACGCACCATACTGACTTTAATATCCGGATGGCTCTGGCTGAAGATGCGTGTCATATGCTCACACACCACCACGTCAGCGGAACAAACCATGTTGAGATTGCCCGCCGCAGAGGCAGCAAAGGGCAGTGCTGTACAAGAGAGGGATAGTGCGACGGCGATTGAGGTAGCTCGCATGGTGTTCTCCTTGGATTGTAGGGTGGTGCTTCACTGGCACCTATTTGCACATCTGTGCAAAGTAGTAATGAACAAAAAAACAGCTGTCAAACTACTTACAATGCAATTGATATGCTGTGTCACAAAAATGCAACAAAATAGATCCCGAACGGTTTGCACAGCTTTGCAATTTGAGGCAGACTCATTTTCAACCGATGTTTGCGCAGGAATTAAGCATGCAGAGTGAGAAAACCGTGGTCAGTGCGCAGGATGTGGCAGAACGCGCTGGCGTATCACGTTCAGCGGTGTCACGCGTGTTTACACCGGGTGCCAGCGTGTCCCCTGCCATGCGAATCCGCGTCATGAAAGCCGCGCAAGAACTGGGCTATCACGTCAACCATCTGGCGCGCGGCCTGGTGCGTAATCGCAGTGGGATTGTGTGCTTGATTGTCTCGGAAATCGCCACACCCTATCGCGCCAGCCTGGTGCGCTGGCTGACCCAGTTCCTGCAGGAAGCGGGAAAAATTGCCATGCTGATCAATACGGATCGTTCCGACAACAGCGTGTCAGCCGCGTTACAGCAGGCGATTAACTTCCGTGCGGACGCCTCGATCATCCTTTCCGGCATGCCGGATCGCACCATCACGCGCCAGTGTTATCAGCATGGTCAGCGCATCATTTTGATTAACCGCGATGAAGCACTACCCGGTTCACTCAGCATCAATCTGGATGCAAAGCGAGCCGCTGCCACAGCGGTGATGGCGTTTCAGCGCGCCGGCTGTCAACACCTCGCCTTCGCTAACTCCCTGGCGGGCACACCCAGCCTGATGAAACGCGAAGCGGCATTTGTTGCCGAAGCGCAGCGCGTTGGGATGACGGTTACCGTTGAGCGCTTCGGCTCCACCTCTTACGAAAGCGGGCAGATTCTGGCCCATCGATTGCTGACTCAGCATCAACGACCCGACGCCGTGTTTTGCGTGACCGACCTGGTTGCTTGTGGATTTATGGATGAAGCACGCCACCGTTTTGCCCTGCGCGTGCCCGAGGACTTATGTCTGATCGGCTATGACAATATCGCGCAAGCGGGCTGGTCTTCTTACCATCTCACCACGTTTGCCCAGCCGGTTGAGCAATTTGCACGCGATGCCGTGAACTGGCTGATGCAAACCGAGGCCGATGAGACCGGCTTTACTCCGCAAACTGAGCAACAGCATGACAGCTTGCTGTACCAGGCCGATGTGGTGTGGCGTGGATCCGTGCGCGGTGCCTAAACACAGCGTGTTATCTCACCCGGTTCTGCTTAAGCGCCCTATTTTCATATAAGGATCACGATGAACCTTCGTAGAAATCTGTTTGCCGCCAGCCTGTTGGTTGCCGGTGCGTCCTGGTTAAGCGCCCTACCGGCGCACGCGGAAGCGCAGTATCAACTGGAAAAGGTCGTGGAATTGAGCCGTCATGGTATTCGCCCGCCCACGCCTGGCAACCGTAAAGAGATTGAAGCAGCGACTCAGCGCCCGTGGACAATCTGGACCACACACGATGGCGAGTTGACCGGGCACGGCTACGCGGCCGTCGTGAACAAGGGGCGTTGGGAAGGCGATCACTATCGTCAGCTGGGTTTATTGACGTCAGGCTGTCCACAGGCACAGGAGGTGTATGTTCGCGCCAGCCCATTGCAACGCACCCGCGCCACTGCCCAGGCGCTGGTGGATGGTGCCTTTCCAGGCTGTGGCGTAACCGTGCATCACGTGGCGGGTGAAGATGATCCCCTGTTCCAGACCGAAGCCTTTCCGGCTACCGATACCGATCCGGCACAACAACTTGCCGCCGTAACAGCAACGACGGGGGATCTGGTGGCTCGCCAGCAGACGCTACAACCTGCTGTGCAGGCATTAAAGAGTGCTGTCTGTCAGCCAGGCAGCGATTGCTCGTTCTTTGACAATCCGTGGCAGATCAAGCAGAGCAAGAGCGGCAAGACCTATGTGCAGGGATTGAGTGTCCTTGCCAACATGGTGGAGACGTTGCGTCTGGGCTGGAGTGAGAACCTGCCGGCAGATCAACTGGCCTGGGGCAATATCACCCACTCCGCGCAGATTACCGCTGTATTACCGTTGTTAACCGCTAATTACGATCTCAGTAACGACGTGCTGTATACGGCGAAAAAGCGTGGTTCCATTCTGCTGAATGAAATGATTCAGGGTGTTGAACAGGGTGTCAGCCCTGTTTCAGATGCCGTGCCGGATGCACGCTGGCTGCTGTTTGTCGCACATGACACCAATATCGCGATGGTGCGCACTTTGATGGGCTTCACCTGGACTTTGCCGGGCTATACGCGCGGCAACATTCCCCCCGGCAGTAGCCTGGTGTTTGAACGCTGGCGCGATAAGCAGAGCGGCAAGCATTGGCTGCATGTTTATTTCCAGGCACAAAGCCTCGACGATCTGCGTAATCTGTACTCCGTGGATCAATCGCACCCGCTGCTGCGTGAAGAGTGGCGAGCGCCTGACTGTCGGGTCACCGAGATCGGCACGCTCTGTCCAATGGCATCCACGTTAGCGGTATTGGGTCAGCAGCTTGATCCCACTGCCATTACGCCGGTGAGTTACGCGCCATAACGCACACCTGTTTCACCACGCCGCGCAACCAGCGATGCGCGGCATCATTTTCCAGTCGTGGATGCCACATTTGTGACACTGTCATTTCTGGCGTGGTAAAGGGCAACGCAAGCATCACCAACGCCTGGCTGTGCACGATCAATGGGTGATGCTCAACTAGCGAACGAGGTACCAGCGCCACCCAATCCGAATTCACCACCAACGCCACGGCGGCGGAGAACGCGGGCACGACAGCGACAATCTTGCGCTGCAATCCGGCGTGCTCAATCGCCTCATGGATCGGTCCACCCCGCTCTTCCCGACGAGACGCCACAATGTGACCAAATCGGGCCAATTGGTTGATATCCATCTGCTGTGTCAAAGGATGGCCCGCACGCACCACGCCGACGAAACGATCGCGAAACAGCGCCTGCAAGCGAATTTCAGGCCCCATATTGCCGAGCACGCCAATCTCTATATCGATGCTGCCATCACGCAACTCACGATCGCTTTTCTCCGGTTTTGCCACAAAGACCAACTCGACATTCGGTGCCTGCGCGGTCACAGCCGCAATCAGCGCGCTGCCAAACGCTTCAACAAAGCCTTCATTGGTGCGCAGCCTGAAACAGCGATTCAGCTGTGCCAAATCCAGCGTTTCAGCATCCGGGCTGAGCACTGCATGCGCTTCCCGCAACGTACGCTGCGTCCGTTCTCGTATCGCTTCTGCATAAGGGGTCAGCACCATCTGCCGGCCGGCGCGTACCAATAACGCATCGCCCGTCACCTTGCGCAGGCGGCCCAGCGTACGGCTCATCGCGGATTCGCTCAGGTTGAGCTGGCGTGCCGCGCCCACCACGCTGCCCGTGGTGAGCAGCGCGTCGAGTGCCGTGAGTAAATTCAGATCGGTGGTGTTCATGGTCAATATCCTGCTGGATGTCACGCTGCATAACAAGGCGTTTGATGCAGGTTATCACTGCATAGGCTGCGTGTTCCGCCTCCCCTTGTCACGGGCTAGACTTTCCCCATCAACGCTTACTGAGGAACAAATGATGAAAACATTATTGATTGGCACATCACGCGGGCTGGGATTCGCACTGGCAGAAACCATGCTGCAGCGAGGCTATCAGGTTGTGGCCACCGGGCGAGCCCATTCTACCGATAAACTGGTGCAGCTGGCTGCACGCTATCCGCAACAGCTGACGGTGGAAACGGTGGATATTACAGCACCCGACCAGGTTCACGCCCTGCATCAACGCCTGACCGGGACGGAGTTTGACATGCTGTTCGTCAATCCCGGGGTGAAAAATGACGATCGGGAAACCATCGCCGATGTTTCAACCGAGGAGTTCACCCGTGTGATGGTGACCAACGCGCTCAGCCCATTACGCGTGATCGAGACATTCAAAGATCGGGTCAGCATCAGCGGCACGATTGCCGTGATGTCTTCCGGTCAGGGCAGTCTGACCAACAACACCAATGGCAACTACGAGGTGTATCGCGGTAGCAAAGCAGCCTTGAACATGTTTATGCGCAGCTTTGCCGCCCGTCATCAGGATGCGCGTACATTGCTGTTGATGGCGCCGGGTTGGGTGCAAACCGATATGGGCGGGCCGGAAGCGCGCCTGACCATCGACGAAAGTATCCCGAATCTGCTCAACACTATGGAGGCGTATGCGGGTCGCACCGGCCTGCATTATCTCGATTATCTGGGTCGCATCGTGCCCTGGTGAAGTAAAAGGACGCACCGTACGCTGAAGGCTGTGGGCTTTGGGCTGCGAGCTGTGAGCTGTGAGCTGTGAGCTGTGGGCTGTGGGCTGTGGGCT
>NZ_JZRD01000046.1:0-49193 GCF_000963995.1 Pantoea sp. SM3 | reverse complement strand
TCAGGCTTAACTGACTGGCATTAGCCACAATGGGCTGGCTTTTTACTGCATGGCGAATCAGCGATTACAGGCTGTTGCCGGTCGCTGGCGCAGGCTGAGCAGCTGGAGCCACATCACTCTGCGGTGCAACGGCGCTGGCGCCCTGCGGGGTCATCGGCTCTTCTTTTGGCGTGGCGTCAGAAGATTCCTGAACCGGTACCGGAGCAGGCATCACTTCACCCTGCGGACCGTTGATTTTAGTTGGCATGCCGTTACGCGCCTGAATCGCGTTATTCACCGCATCCTGGTTAGTGCTGCCATCGGCAATCACTTTGGTCACCGCAGCGGTCAGCGTAATCGGCACCACTTCACGTGAGTTAAACTGCTCTTCGGTAGTAGAGAGTGGGTTGTGCACTTCTACATAGCGAGAACCGTCTGGCTCAACGGTGGCTTTCACCGGCTGGTCGATAAACTGTACGCGAGTGCCAACCGGCACGTTGTCGAACAGCCATTTAATGTCGTCAGCACGCAGACGCACACAGCCGTGGCTCACGCGCAAACCGATACCGAAGTTGGCGTTAGTACCGTGAACTGCGTACAGACGGCCGATATACAGCGCATACAGTCCCATCGGGTTATCCGGACCTGCCGGGAATACCGCTGGAATGCTTTCGCCACGTGATGCGTATTCTGCGTGCATCGCTTTGGTTGGCGTCCAGGTTGGACCGGCTTTTTTACGCTGAACGGTCGTGGTCCAGTTCACTGGCGTGTCTTTCCCCAGTTCACCGATACCGATTGGCAGCACAACCACGGTCTTGGTGCCTTTCGGATAGTAATAAAGACGCATTTCCGCGCTGTTGATCACGATGCCTTCACGCGGAGCGTCAGGCAGGATCAGCTGCTGAGGGATCACCATTTTGGTGCCCGCTTTTGGCAGATAAACATCAACGCCCGGATTGGCTTCCAGCATGTTGCTGAGGCCCATCTGGTACTGAGCAGCGAAGGCTTCCAGCGGAAGTCGGCTGTCATCAGGCACAGTGATTTCAAGGTTTTCGCCGATCAAACGGCTGTTAGCCGCTGGCAGCGGATACACTACTGCGAATACCGACTGGCTGAACGCCGCCAGTACCAAAGCAAGTGAAGCGAACGCGCGAATGCTCTTTTTCATGTTTTTCAAGTCGTTATAGCCGTGTTTCAGGCTTGTCAGTGTGTCGAATCCATCTTGGTCTCAATGACCCGGTGCGCATTATATGTGCATAGGCGCAGTGATGGGAATCAGGATTTTCAATGGCTGATGATACTTTACTTAAATAGTGGGCATTTCCCGACCCATCTCGTTGCCGTACCGCCCAAAATGTGAATTTTCTTAAGGCTGCCACAGCGTCACTTCATTGCTCAATTTACGATTGAGGAAAAAAGCGGCACTGATTAACGCCAGATGCGACAGCGCCTGCGGCATATTTCCCAGCGCTTCGCCATGCGTAGTAAATTCCTCGGCGTACAACCCCAGGGGATTGGCATAGCTCAGCAACTTTTCAAATTCAAAATGGGCTTCATGCACGCGCCCGGCCCGCGCCAGACACTCCACATACCAGAAGGAACAGGCGGCAAAGGAACCTTCACCCCCGGTTAAGGCATCGGCAGGGGTTTCACTAATGTTATAGCGGCGCACTAAACCGTCGCTCACCAGATGCGTTTTAATCGCATCCAGCGTCGCAATCCAGTCGGGATCGGTGGAGCTGACAAAGCGCACCAGCGGCATGAGCAGCATCGAAGCATCAAGGAACTTGCCGCCGCGCGTGGCGGTAAAGTGTCCCAGTTCCGGGTTCCAGAAGTTTTGCCAGATATCGTCGCGGATCTCACTGCGCACGCGATCCCAGCGCTCATACGGCATCGGCAATGAACGCTTCAGGCCGAGACGCAGGGCGCGATCCAGCGCCACCCAGCACATCAGGCGCGAATGCAGAAAGTGCTCTGGCTCACCGCGCATCTCCCAGATACCGGCATCAGGCTGATTCCAGTTGCCGCAGACATAATCAATCATGTCGGAAACATGCCGCCAGCCGCGCTGTGAAATGGCTTCACCGTATTTATTGGCAAGGTAAATGGCGTCCATCAGCTCGCCGTAAATATCCAGCTGGGTCTGCCGCCACGCATCATTGCCGATGCGCACCGGGCGCGAGTTGGCATAGCCGGAAAGATTGAGCAACTCGGTTTCATGCAGTTCGGTACCGCTGTCCAGACGGTACATCACCTGCAGGTGCGGCGTGTCGTCATGACTGTGCTCGACACAGCGACCCACCCAATGGGTAAAGTCTCGCGCTTCTTCCACATAACCCAGGCGCATCAGCGCATACATGCTAAAGGAGGCATCCCGAATCCACGAGGCGCGATAATCCCAGTTGCGCTCGCCGCCTAACTCTTCCGGCAGGCCAAAGGTTGCCGCAGCGGCAATCGAACCGTGCTGTTTCGAGGTGAGTAGTTTGAGTGCCAGTGCGGATCGCGTCACCATTTCCTGCCAGCGTCCGCGATACGTGCTGTGGCTGCTCCAGCGCCGCCAGTAGGCCAGTGTCTCGCTGAAGCACTGTTCAGTGGCAATCTCTGCCACAAAGGGATCGTCATCGCTGCCAAATACGAACTCAGCAGATTCCCCGGCCTGAAGGGTAAATTCGGCAACTGCACTGTGGTTTTCCCGGGTCATTACCACCGTAGCACTCAGCCTTAACGCGGGCTGGCCTTCGGCAAGAAAGGCCACGCCACCGGGGCGCAGTTCGGTATGGGTTTCGGCACGGGCATAATCATGGCGCGGGGCGCACAACAGATTGAAGGTGGCCGATCCGCGCACCATTTTGACCCGACGTACCAGTCGCGGCACTTTATTGGGCTGGTCGCAGATCGGCATGTAATCGGTGATCTCTGCCACGCCCGCATCGCCTAACCAGCGCGTCTGTAACATATTGGTATCCGGCAGATAGAGCTGCTGCTGGCGCGCATTTTTCCAGTCCGGTGCCAGTGAGAACAGACCGGCATCATCGCCATCCAGCAACGCAGCAAACACAGACGGGCTATCCAGTTCCGGCCAGCAGAGATAATCGATGGTGCCGTCATTGGCGATCAATGCACAGGTCCGTAAATCCCCAATCACGCCGTGATCATCAATTCTGCGTTTAATTTTGCTCATCCTGCCTCCTTGACTGCATCTAATTGTTAACTATAGACGAAAAGGTGTTTTCGGCTGACCCGAGGCACAGATCGATAACTTCTATACTGTGAAGACACCCATCACGCAGGAGAATGTTATGGCACTGGGCAAACAGAAAGTGGCCGTGGTTACCGCATCCGATTCCGGCATTGGCCGCAGCTGTGCCGTCATGCTGGCTGAAGCGGGCTACACGTTAGGGATCACCTGGCGCTCAGATGAAGCGGGGGCACAGGAAACGGCGCGACTGGTCGAGAGTAAAGGGCAAACCGCACAGGTGCGGCAGCTGGATCTCTCCGATCCGCAAGAAGGGGGCAAGCAACTGGCGCAGCTCATCAATTCACTGGGTCGCATTGACGTACTGGTCAACAACGCGGGCGTGATGATGAAAGCTGATTTTCTCGATGTCACCTTTGAAGATTGGCGGAAAACGTTCAGCGTCGATGTGGATGGTTCGTTTATCTGCGGACAGATCGCCGCCCGTCATATGGTCGATCAGGGCGATGGTGGGCGCATCATTAACATCACTTCAGTGCATGAACACACTCCGTTGCCGGATGCCACCGCTTACACCGCGGCGAAACATGCGCTCGGCGGTCTGACCAAATCGATGGCGTTGAGTTTGTTGCCGCATCACATTCTGGTGAATGCCGTTGCACCGGGCGCGATTGCCACCGCGATGAACCATCTCACTGACGATCAGGCGCGCAGCACACGTATGCCGGAAATTCCGATTGGACGTCCCGGCGATACGCGTGAAGTGGCAAGTTTAGTGGCGTGGCTGTGTTCGGAGTGGGCGACCTATACCACCGGACAATCGTTTATTGTCGATGGTGGATTTATGCTGGCCAACCCGCAGTTTAAAGGCTACCACCACTAATCCGCCCGGCGGCGGTTCCAGCGGCGAATCACGTAACGCAGCGCGATGCCGAACACAATCGCCGCCACCAGCCACAGCAAATGTTTAAGGTGCTGGTCGAGCTTATGCAGCCACGGCGTAATGATCTCCCCGGCGAAGTAACCGAGGGTGACAAAAATCAGCGACCACAGTGCTGCACCAATCACGTTGAGCACAAAGAAGCGCAGCGGTTTTAACCGGCTGGTGCCGATGATGATCGGGCCAATAATGCGGAAGCCGTACATGAAGCGCACGCCAATCACAAACAGACTCGGGCGCTTCTGAATCAGGCGATTGGCTTTACGAATGGTGTCTTCATGTTTACGGAAACGGCGCAGGATGCGCGTGCCGTAGCGACGGCCCAGCCAGAACAACAGCTGATCGCCGATAATCCCTCCGATCATCGCGGCCAGCACCACGCCGGTGAAGTGCAGCAGGCCTTCATGCGCCGCCACGCCGCCCAGCAGGGTAAAAGTTTCCCCTTCCGCGATACAGCCAATCAGCAACGCCAGATAGCCGTACTGCGTAATTAATCCATTGATATCGAGATGCAAATTATCCTCCCTTTCGCGATTGATTCAGGTAACAGTTTATACGCCAGCGGCTTTTTTTGTGCCGCTGTCCGCAAAAACAGCCGCGCCGATTATACTTGAAGGGAAGCTGCCTGAGTGAGACAGCCTGATCGCTGAAGTGGCAGCCCGTCGCATCAGAGGAGTGATTTTATGAATCATGTCTGGGGTCTTCTGGCGCATCCTAACCAGGAAATGCGCGATATCAAGCAAGAAAACGAGAGCGTTTCGCACCACTACACCCACCATGTTTTGATGATGGCAGCGATCCCGGTGATCTGTGCCTTTATCGGTACCACACAACTGGGCTGGAATCTGGGCGAAGGGCAGTTCGTACAACTCAACCTGCTGACCGGCATCGGTCTCGGCATTCTTTTCTATCTGATTATCTTAGGCGGCGTGGCGGTGATGGGCCGCGTCATTCATTGGATGGCGCGCGATTATCCGCAGCGTCCCAGCGTTCAGCGCTGTACCGTATTTGCTGGCTATGTCGCCACCCCGTTGTTTATCAGTGGGCTGGTGGCACTTTATCCGCTGGTGTGGCTGTGCGTGTTGGTCGGCGCGGTGGCGTTACTCTATACCGGTTATCTGCTGTACGTCGGCATTCCGGTGTTCCTCAATATTGATCGTGAAGAGAGCATGCGCTTCTCAGGATCGACACTGGCGATTGGTGTGCTGGTGTTTGAGGTGCTGCTGGCACTGACCGTGGTGTTGTGGGGTTACGGACCACGATTGTTCTAACCTGCAATGACACCGTGAACGGGAGGCCATTAGGACTCCCGTTTTTTTAACGCTCAGAAACAATCTACCTAAGAAATTTCGCAGATAAGCGCGTATTATGCTGCTGCCAGCCCGCATCCCGTCTGGTTTGATGCGCGCGGCCTGTGTCTTAAACACGGCGCAAAACTCCTTACCGGATTTTTTTGACACGATGTCTGTAAAAATGCGTATTTCCTTGCTGTCGCTGGCGCTGTTTGTCGCCGCACCGGCAGCTGTCACTCCGGCACTGGCCGCGCCTGCTGCGCTGTCTAATCTGGCGCCGATTGCCCAACCGCAAATCGCCTCCGGCAGTGCCATGATTGTCGATCTTGAAACCAATAAAGTGCTGTTCTCCAGCCATCCGGATCGTGTGCGGCCTATCGCGTCACTCACCAAGCTGATGACGGCAATGGTGGTGCTGGATGCCAAACTGCCGATGGACGAGATGCTGTCGGTGGATATTAGCCACACGCCAGAAATGCGTGGGGTGTTCTCGCGCGTCAAATTGAACAGTGAAATCAGCCGCCGCAATATGCTGCTGCTGGCGCTGATGTCTTCGGAAAACCGTGCTGCCGCCAGCCTGGCGCATCACTATCCGGGCGGTTATGACGCCTTTATCCGCGCGATGAATGCCAAAGCGCGTGCGCTGGGCATGACGCATACCCGCTATGTTGAACCGACAGGTTTGTCGATTCACAACGTCTCCAATGCGGAAGATTTGATTAAGCTGGCAAAAGCCACGCGTCAATATCCGTTGATTGGTGAACTGAGCACCACCAAAGAAGATACAGCGGTGTTTAAACATCCTAACTATGCGCTGCCGTTCCGTAACACCAATCACCTGGTGTACAAAAACGACTGGCGTATCGCGCTGACCAAAACCGGTTATACCGATGAAGCCGGCCACTGCCTGGTGATGCGCACGGTGATCAACAACCGTCCGGTGGCGCTGGTGGTGCTGGATGCGTTTGGCAAGTACACCCACTTTGCCGATGCCAACCGTCTGCGTGACTGGCTGGAAACCGGCAAAGCGGCGCCGGTTCCGGCAGCGGCGCTGGCCTACAAGAAGCAGAAATCGTCGCAAACGGCCAGCAACGAGTAATCACGACGTCTGTTTCCCTTCACAGATGCACAATGGATTGTGTGTCTGTGAGTGCTTCCGATTGGCGGGATAAGCACTCCCGAACGACCAAAAAAATCCCTAATCGTTAGCACCAAAGTTTTCGCGCTTCATTCCTATAGTTTCCGCTTCGGCTACGCTCTACACTGGCCGCCATCTAAAGTTAACTGGCATTTATCGGCTGTCATTGCGCTGGAATCTCACTCATATGTACAAGCTTCGTTCGCTATTTACCCCATTTATACTGCTGCTGGTGCTGTTAAGCCCGGCACTGAGCTACGCGGATGACAACACTGCCGCCGCGGCTCAGCAAGAGGACGCCGCACCCAAGGTCAATCCTGCGGTTGAGCTGCCGAAAATGCAGAAAATCCTCGACAAGATTAAAGGCCAGGTGTCAGGCGATACCAATGAGAGCCAGCTTAACCAGCTCAATGAGATGGCGCTGGAGCTATCCGGTAACGCAGAAACTTTAGGCCAGGCGCTGATCCCGCAGCGTCAGCAACTGGATGCGCAGCTCGCGGTGCTGGGTCCGGCACCGAAACCGGACAGCGGCGTAAAAGAAACGCCGGAAGTGACGCGCAAACGCGCCTCGCTGGAGAGCCAGAAAAGTAAACTGGACGATCAAATCAAGCAGGCCGATGGCATTAAAAATGGCGCGCTGGTGCTTTCCTCCCAGATCGTCAACCTGCGTCGTGACCAGCTGAAGAGCCAGCTGGCGTTGAACTCCGGTAGCATCCTGGGACCGCGCTTTTGGGCGCCGATGGTCAGCCGTCAGGATTTGGATGGCGAGAAAATCAGCGACTTTATCGCTGAATTGCAGGACACCGCAGCACTCTCCTGGGAGCCTGGCTGGCGTTTTGGCACTATCGGCTGGTTGATTGCGGCCATGCTGGTGATGACGCTGGGGCGTCGTTACAGCGAAGAGTTTCTCGCCTGGGTGAGCATCCACAAAATGCCGGAAGGGCGTCTGCGCCGTAGCTTCCTGGCGGCAGCGATTGCGCTGACGACCCTGGCCGCGGTGGTGCTGACCTTTAACTTTATCGCGCTGGCGTTTACCCGTCGTGATGAGGTCTCGACTGATGTGCAGGATTTTGTTGAGCGTCTGGTACAACTCAGCGTCTATTGTGGTTTGATCGCCGGTTTGGGCCGTGCTTTCCTGTCGACGCGCCGTCCGAGCTGGCGATTGCCCAGCATCTCCAATGAAGTTGCGCAGGCGCTGAAGCCGTTCCCGCCGATTACCGCTGCGCTGGTGTTTATTTTCCAGACCGCAGAGTCCTTTAACTACAGCGTCGGCACCAGCCTGAACACCACCATCTTCGCTAACGGCCTGACGGCACTGCTGATCGGTACCACCGGTATGGCGATCAGCATGCGTACCAACCGCGTGCGTCGTCGTATGGTGCAAGAGGGCAATGCTCCTGAAGCCCGTCCGACTATTGTCGGGCTGGTACAGCTGGCGCTGACGCTGACCGCACTGGCGATTCTGATTTCGCTGATCGTCGGTTATGTCACGCTGGCACGCTTCCTCGGTTATGAGGTGATTTGGTGCGGCATTCTGTTTGGCTCGTTCTACTTCCTCAGCCATTTGATCAATGACGGCTGTGAAAGCCTGTTTTCTACCAACAACGCTACCGGCAAACGTCTGCAGACCTCGTTAAACATTGACGAACGCCATCTGCAGCAGGCGGCTACGCTGCTGGGCGCTGTTGGTAAAACCGCACTGATAGGGATTGTGGTGCTGGCGCTGCTGAACGGCACCTTCGCCTCTTCAACGCCGATCGAACTGATTCAGAAAGTGATTGAGTTCTGGGGCGGCAAAGGTCTGGAATCACTGAACATCGTGCCGGCGCATATGGTGAATGCCATTCTGTGTCTGGTGGTGGGCATCTACGTGCTGCGTTCGGTGCGTCGCTGGCTGGATAAAGATTTCCTGCCAAAAACCACCATGGATGTGGGCATGCGCGTGTCGCTAGTGACGCTGTTCAGCAATATCGGCTATGTGCTGATCATTCTGCTGACGCTGTCGATCATGGGCCTGCAGTGGAACAAACTGGCGTGGATCGTCAGCGCCTTGTCGGTCGGTATCGGTTTCGGCTTACAGGAGATAGTGAAGAACTTTATCTCCGGTTTGATTCTGTTAACCGAGCGCCCGGTGAAAGTGGGCGATCTGGTGAGTATCAGCGGCATTGAAGGGGATATTCGCCGTATCAATGTGCGCGCCACCGAGATTCAGCTGAGTGATAAATCCACGGTGATAGTGCCGAACTCACAGTTCATCTCACAGAACGTGCGTAATGCCACCATGGGCAATGCACAGGGTGTGGTGACCATTATGTTGACCTTCCCGCTGGATATCGATCCGGTGCGCGTGCGTGAGATTCTGCTGGAGGTTTACCAGGAGAACGAGCGTATTCTGGAAACGCCTGAGCCATCCGTCTCATTCAAGGATTTGACCTCTGCGGGTATCGTGTTGAGCGTCACCGGCAACGTGGCGGGCCAGCGTCAGATCTCCAGCGCCAAGAGTGATCTGCTGTTCGACATTCTGACGCGCTTGCGTAAAGAGGGCATTGTGTTGTCCACGCCGCAGACGATGATCATTGAACGTCGGGCAATACCTGCCGCAGCGCAGGATGAAGGCGAGCAACTGTCATAATCCAATGGGCGGCTCTCGGGCCGCCCATTAGTTTAATCAAGCCTTCACCGCCCATCCCTTCTGCTTACTGGTTTTACCAATCCCCGGATTAAAGGTATTGGTCGGATCGAGCTGACGATAAAACGCCTGCAGCTGCGGTTTCGCCTGATAAAGATGCCCGACGTTGTGCTCGGCGGGATACTCGGCACCACGCTCGCTCAGAATCGCCAACATCTTCTCTTTCAGCGCATGCGCATCCACGCCTTTCTTCACGATGTAATCCTGATGGAATACATGGCAGAAGAAGTGGCCGTAATAGAGGCGATGGCTCAGATCGTTGTCGAACTCGGCGGGTAAACGTTCAAACCAGTCGCTATCGTTGCGGCGCAGCGCGATATCCAGTGCCAGAATATCTTCCACTTCATCCGCATGCACCGCGTGGTAACGCACCGCGGCACCGGCAGCGGCGAAGCGATGCAGGAAAGCATGAGCGCCTTCCTTGCCGTCGCAGGCAAAGAACTCGCCACCGCCTTCGCGGAAGTATTCGTGCAAATACTCCTGCGCTTCCGCTACGCCTTCACCGGACATTTTCAGCATCAGGTGATGTTCAAACTTATCGCGATACTGCTTCATGCGTTTCGGCAGATGGGCAGGTAACCAACCGCTGATGCGCTGCAACACGCGATCGGTAAAGTGGGGTTTAACAAAACTCAGCTTACCCAGCCAGGCATCCACCCGACCTTTCAGCGTGAAGAACAGCGGCATTTTGTCGGTGCCGAGCTTGTCGATCATCACAAAGGTGTCTTTGCCGTACACTTCGGCGATATCGAAAATGTCGCGGTGCATGTATTCGCCCGCTACCGGTAAGTTGTTAAACTCGGCCAGAATATGGCGGCGCAGATCGCCCAATACCGCCGGATCGTTGGTACCGATATAAAACACCTGCTGTTTCGGTTCGGTGGGGAAGGTATCAAGACGCACGGCGAATACCGCCAGTTTGCCCGCGCAACCCGAAGCCTCGAACAGGCGGCGCTCATCGGCGTTGAAGCGAGCGGGTGTATCCGCATGGATATCGCGCACGCGTTCTGCATATTCATGATCCGAAGCATGACGTTCATCCCAGCGCACATCGCTCTGCTGCCAGCGATCGTCATCCAGTCGACCGAGCATCTCTTCCGGCGAGTGGCCGAGATCCATGCCGAGATGATTGACCAGCTTCAGTTTGCCGTCGGCATCAATCTGCGCATAAAGCGCCATTTCGCTGTAGGCCGGACCGCGTTTGATCAGCGAACCGCCGGAGTTATTACAAATCCCGCCCATGACCGAGGCGCCGATACACGAGGAACCGATCACCGAGTGCGGTTCACGTCCCAACGGCTTAAGGGCTTTTTCCAGCTGATAAAGGGTGCTGCCGGGGAAGGCCAAAATCTGATTGCCGCCATCGATCAGCTGCAATTTATCGAGGCGCAAAGTACTGATGATCACCACCGGTCGATCATAATCATTGCCGTTGGGCGTCGAGCCTTCGGTCAGGCCGGTGTTGGCGGCCTGCATCAGAATCACCGCATCGGCCTGCACCAGCGCCTGCAATACCCGCCACAACTCCAGCAAGGAGCCGGGGAACACCACCGCCAGCGCATCGCCTTCACCGGAGCGGAAACCCTTACGATAGCGTGCGGTTTGTTCCGCCTCGGTTAACAGGTGTGACGGGCCGACGAGGCGGCGCAGTTCAGCCAGCAGTGTAGGGTGTGAGGTGTTGTTATTCATGAACCAGTCCTTGTCGTTAACGTTGCGCATCTACTTTAGCACGCGTCAACGGCATGGTCGCGGTGTGACATCGGTGGCTACCTGCTATCCTGAACTTGTGGCACACTGGCCCGGTTATTTCGATATTGCGCAGTCACTTAAGAGAACCCGACCTGATGAAATGGATTTGCTCTGTTAGCCTCGCTGTTTCCCTTGCCATGCAGCCTGCCTTCGCAGATGACCTGTTTGGCCCCCATCCGATGACTGAACAGGCGCGTGACGCCTTTGTTAACCAGCTGCTCGGCAAAATGACCCTTGATGAAAAAATCGGGCAGATGCGCTTGATTAGCGTGGGGCCAGACACGCCAAAAGAGGCGGTTCGCGACATGATCCAGCACGGTCAGGTTGGCGCAATCTTCAATACCGTCACGCGTCCGGATATTCGCGCGATGCAGGATCAGGTGATGCAACTCAGCCGCCTGAAAATTCCATTGTTCTTCGCCTACGACGTGGTGCACGGTCAGCGTACCATTTTCCCGATCCCGCTCGGCCTCGCAGCCAGCTGGGATCTGGATGCGATCGGGGAAGTCGGCCGCATCTCCGCCTATGAAGCCGCCGATGATGGTCTCAATATGACCTGGGCGCCGATGGTGGATGTCACGCGCGAGCCGCGCTGGGGACGCGTGTCTGAAGGCTTCGGAGAAGACACTTTCCTGTCCTCACAAATGGGCAGCGCGATGGTGAAATCCATGCAGGGCAAAAGCGCCGCCGACCGTTATTCGATCATGACCAGCGTGAAGCACTTCGCCGCTTATGGCGCAGTGGAGGGCGGACGTGATTACAACACCGTGGATATGAGCCCACAGCGCCTGTTCCAGGATTATCTGCCACCGTACAAAGCTTCTCTGGATGCGGGCAGCGGCGGCGTGATGGTGGCGCTCAACTCACTGAACGGCACGCCAGCGACGGCGGATGGCTGGTTGCTGAAAGACCTGCTGCGCGGTGAGTGGAAATTTAAAGGCATCACCATCAGCGATCACGGCGCTATCAAAGAGCTGTTGAAACACGGCGTGGCCAGCGATCCGCAGGATGCGGTGCGTATTGCGCTGAAGTCCGGCATCGATATGAGTATGAGCGATGAGTACTACAGCAAATACCTGCCAGGGCTGGTCAAGAGTGGTGCTGTTACCATGGCAGAGATCGACGATGCAGCGCGTCACGTGCTGAACGTCAAATATGATATGGGCTTGTTTAACGATCCTTACAGCCATTTGGGGCCAAAAGGCAGCGATCCGCAGGACACCAATGCCGAGAGCCGTCTGCATCGTGCCGAAGCGCGTGACGTGGCGCGTAAGAGCATTGTGCTGCTGAAAAACTGGCATGAAACCTTACCGCTGAAAAAAGACGCCACCGTGGCGCTCGTGGGGCCATTGGCCGACAGCCAGCGTGACATTATGGGCAGCTGGTCAGCCGCAGGCGTGGCGAAACAGTCGATTCCGCTGCTGCAGGGCGTGCGCAATGCGATGGCGGGCAAAGGCACCGTGCTGTATGCCAAAGGGGCCAACATCACCGATAACAAAGGTATTCAGGACTTCCTCAACCTCTACGAGCAGGCGGTTAGCGTGGATAAACGCTCGCCGCAGGAGTTGATTGATGAAGCCGTTGCCCAGGCGAAGAAAGCGGATGTGGTGGTTGCTGCCGTGGGCGAAGCGCAGGGGATGGCGCATGAGGCCTCCAGCCGCAGTGACCTGGTGATTCCGCCAAGCCAGCAAAAACTGCTGGCGGCGTTGAAAGCGACCGGCAAGCCGTTGGTGATTGTGCTGATGAATGGCCGCCCACTGACGGTGGTGAATGAAGATCGTATCGCGGATGCGATGGTAGAAACCTGGTTCAGCGGCACCGAAGGGGGGAATGCGATTGCTGATGTACTGTTTGGCGATTACAACCCATCGGGCAAACTGCCGATGTCCTTCCCGCGCTCCGTGGGCCAGTTGCCGATTTACTACAACCACTTGCCAACCGGGCGTCCGTACAACTTCGCGAAGCCGAACAAGTACACCTCGCATTACTACGATGCGGTGAATGGTCCGCTGTATCCGTTTGGTTACGGTCTGAGCTACACCACTTTCACCGTTTCGCCGGTGAAAATGTCCGCCAAAACCATGCCGCGCAATGGATCCGTTGAAGCGAGCGTCACTGTTACCAACACCGGCAAACGTGATGGTGCCACGGTGGTACAGATGTATCTCAACGATCCGGTGGCCAGCATCAGCCGTCCGGTGCAGGAACTGCGTGGCTTCAAACGCATCATGCTGAAAGCGGGCGAGTCACAGACCGTAAGCTTTAAGATTGATGTGGATGCACTGAAATTCTGGAATCAAAAAATGCAGCATGTCGCCGAGCCGGGCAAATTCAATGTGATGATTGGCCTGGATTCGGTCCGCACGCAAGACGGGCAGTTTGATTATCTGTAAACGTTAGTGCGATTTGGCACAGGGTCAGCAGGAATGCTGTCCCTGTAATGCTATGCTGGCGGGGTGTTGTCAGGTTGACCTAAAAACCGATCTGACAACGCCATGCTTGCCAGGTTTTGCAGGGTTGGCCTGAGTGCTGATCCTGCAATGCTTTGCTTGCCAGATTTTACAGGGTTGGCATTTATGCCTGCTACGTCAATCAGCTCATCATCCAGACACCATGAATCTTCGTAACCGCATCCAGCAGCAAGTCTTTCGCCTGAATGGCCTCGCACTGAACGAATTCGATATCTCGCAACCGTTGGGCGATCCGGGTCTGTTTGGCCCCGATCATGTGATTTGGCGTGTGCACGGCGATTTCCCTTCGATGCTGTGCGGTGGGATTAGCGCACTCATGCTGCAAATGCTGCATCCGGCAGCGCTGGCGGGGGTGTGGGATCACTCTAACTTTCGTCAGGACATGCTGGGCCGTTTACGGCGCACCAGCCAGTTCATCGCTGTCACCACCTTTGGTAACACGCAGGATGCCAACATCCTGATCGAGCGCGTTAAAAGTATCCACCTGCGCGTCACCGGTATTGATAACGCCGGGCAACCTTACGCCGCCAGCGATCCGCATTTACTGACCTGGGTGCACGTGGCGGAAACCAGCCGCTTCCTCGCCGCGCATCTGCGCTATAAAAATCCGCAGCTCTCGCTGGCCGAGCAGGATCGCTATTACGATGAAGCGGCGCTCATCGCCGAAGCGCTGGGCGCGGAAAAGGTACCGAAAACGGTGCAGGCGGTGGACGCTTATCTGCAGGCCATGCGCCCGGAACTGATTTGCGATGAACGCACGCTGGAAGTGATGCAGCTATTAATCAATGCACCGGCCCCAAGCTGGCAGGCGAAACCGGCGATGCGGGTGATGCTAAAAGCCGGGATGGGATTGCTACCGGACTGGGCGCAACAGCAAATTCAGCAGCCGATCAGCCCGTTGACACAGTGGCGCGTGGATAAAGAGATCGCGGTGATTGCCGGTTTGCTGCGCTGGTCGATTCAGCGCGGGGCTTATTCCCGCGCCATGCAACGCATGGGACGCTAACGCTACAAATGCAGCTCGTCCTGCTTTTTGGTGTAGGTACGCGGTGTGCGGGCTTCACGTTTAAGAGTGAGCTGGCGCTGCTGATAATGATGAAGCAGCATCCCTAATCCCACTCCCAGCAGCGCTAATGGCAGCAAGCTGTAGTAAATGTCGGTGGGTAACAACACCAAGAGCACCGCACCACCGAGCATGAACGTGAGCGCTGACATCACCCATGTATAGCGAAGAAACAGCCACACCAAAATCGCGAAAATCACGACATCGCGCAGGTTCAAATCAAGGTTTTGCAGCACCATGCTGAGCAGCTCCGCAAGGAGGAATGTGCAGACAATAGCATGCGAGGCGGCAAATGAATCGCGAATTAATTTGAAGTTTGTCAGGGCGTTGTGCTGGCATTCATCAGCCATTCTCACTCTTCCTGACTGCACTTTGAGAGTTTTACCCTTGTGTCACGTGGTGCGAGTGCCGATCCTGCTCTATTCTCAGGGAAAATGGATCCCTCAAGGCTTTGTCGAGGCGTTATGACACACCAACCTCTGATTGCTGAGGTGCCAAATCAGCAAAACACACTCACCGCTATCGTCGAACAGGATGCGCGCACAGCCTACTTTTACATCTGGCCGAACGATCTGTTTCGCAGCCAGTATGCGGTGCGCGGCTGCTGGCTGCGCAATCTGTTGCCTGCACCGGCGCGTGAAGATCGTGAAGCGATGGAGCAGGGCATTGCGCCACTGCTCAGCGCAGAGTATTGCCGCACCCTGGAAGCCGAGCCGATGCTCGATCCTGCCGGTCTACAGATTCTGTGGGAACCGAGTGATGACGGCGCAGCCCTGTGGTATTACGGCCAACTGCTGGCGGTGATCCCTGGCTGGAGTCTGTATCAGGATAAGCAGGTCAGTTTCTCCGCGGGCTGCATCAAAGAGAATCGCCTGACCGCGCCGCTCGGCTCCGCCTCCACCAATGATTACTATGCTCGCGCCGAGCAGCAGCGGCACTTCTGGCGTGACTGGCATGACGGCCATTTATGGGATGTTGTGCAGCATGAGTTGATGCAGTGCTACCAGGCGCAGTTTGGTGAGTCGGTAAAGTATTACGCCATCGATCAGGGGAGCTGGCCGCCAATGGCCATCTCTCAGCACTGGCACAATGGCGTGTGGGTTTTTCTCACGCTGGGTATGGGGATTCGGCCCATGCCGCAAGTGGATTACCTGTTTGATGAGCTGGCCCCGCAGTACCGCCGTGTTGAGCTGGCGATGGCAGTGGACGGCGAAGTGATGACCGAAGCCAATGCGGTGCAGATGGCCAGCGCGCTGGCCGAATTCGCGCACTTGCCGTGGGCGCGCCTGACGTGGATTGGCGAAGGGCATACGCTGGCATCGGAAGTGGCGCCAGTGGGCTTCGAGAGCTTCCTGCTGGCCAATGGCTTAGCACCGGAAGGTGCCCAGTTCCGACTGCCCAAGCGCGATGGCGATCGGCCGAATCTGCTGTGGGCCACCCCAATCACCGAAGCGGAACGTCAGTTTGCTCAGGCCGACGATCGCGGTGGACAACAGCTGCTGCAGCGTTTGCAGGCAGAAGGTAATGACCATGTATTTCGGCCACGTCAGGAAGTGGTGGATCCGCCGCAATAGCCCTCTCTGCGGGCGGTTGCCCGCACGCGACTCAGTAAGCGCAACGTTAGTCACCCGCCTAATGATCACCTAAATCAACTATTTGCATTTTTGTGATCTGGCGCACCTCAAGTTCCCCTGCAACACGCCGTTAACCTCGATCAGGCAACTCGCCAACCAGGGTAAGGGCACATCGATGTTAAAAACTACACAATCTCGTTTTACCGCGACGCTGGTCGCATTTTTCGTGGTGCTGATGCTGGTTACCGTGGTGGTGATCAATCAGTTTATCGCTCCGCAGTTAACGCAAAACGAAAGCCGTCTGGTGCGCTATGAAGTGGATGGCCTGGCGGGACGTATCGTCGAGCAGATGAACCGCGTGCAGGCGCAGCAACGTGCCATTACCGAAGCCGCAGGCGTGATGGATAGCGCGTCCATCGACAACTTGCTACCTGCGCTGGTGAACCAGTATCAGGACAGCAACGTGTTTGGCGGCGGTATTTGGCCGCTGCCTAATCGTCGCGATCCGGCGAAGGAAAAAGACAGTTCGTTCTTCGCCCGTAACGCCAGCAACCAGTTACAGGTCAACACCTACTGGAACTCCGATGCAGCGGACAAATACTGGGAGCAGCCGTGGTACAAAGACGGTATGGCCGCGGCCAAAGGGCAGTGTGCCTGGGCCAAAGCCTATCAGGATGCGGCCAGCCCGCAGCCGCGTACCAACTGTGCGATGGCGATTTATCGTGATGGCACGGTCTGGGGGGTATCAACCATCGACGTAACGCTCGGTTTCTTCAACCAACTGGCGAAACAGATGGGCGACGCCATTCACGGACGTGTGTTGATCGTGGAAGCGGATGGCAAAGTGGTGGGCAACGCCGCACTGCTGGAAGGCGCACCGAAGCTGGAAAATCTCGCGGATACGCAACTGCCGATGGCGGGTGCGCTGAAAGGTCTGCTGAGCCAGGCAGGTAATCAGCCTACGCAAACCACCTTTAAAGGCGAAGATGGCGAGCACACGCTGTTCCTGCAGGCGATTGCCGGTAGCCCGTGGTATCTTGCCAGCGATGTGCCGTCCAGTTTGCTGGATGCGCAAACTCACAGCATGCTGACTCGCCTGGGCCTGGTGCAGATCCCGCTGGCGGTAATTCTGCTGCTGGTGCTGCTCGGCTTTGTGCGCGCCATGATGAAACGTCTTAGCCTGCTGAATCGCAATATCGAAGCGCTCTCGACTGGCGGCGCGGATTTAACTCAGCGTCTGCCTGCCAGCAACAGCCCGGAATTTAACGCGGTGGCGCAAAGCTTTAACCAGTTTATTGAGTATCTGCAGGGGTTGATGCGTCAGGTGGGCGACAGCGCACTGGCGATTACCTCTGCCTCACGTGAAATTGCCAGCGGCAACGCCGATCTGTCTGCTCGTACCGAATCGCAGGCCAGTTCGATTGTTGAAACCGCGGCTTCAATGGAAGAACTGACCGGCACGGTACGTCAGAACGCCGACAATGCCACCCACGCCAATCAACTGGCGGACGGCGCCTCGCAGGTGGCGGCGCGCGGAACGGATGTGGTGCGTCAGGTGGTCATCACCATGGGGGCGATTAATCACTCATCCCGTAAAGTGGTGGATATCATCAGTGTGATTGACAGCATCGCCTTCCAGACCAATATCCTCGCGCTTAACGCGGCGGTGGAAGCGGCCCGAGCGGGTGAGCAGGGTCGTGGGTTTGCCGTGGTGGCGTCAGAAGTGCGTAATCTGGCGCAACGTTCCGCGAACTCGGCGCGTGAGATTAAGAAGCTGATTGAGGAGTCGGTGGCGAATATCGATACCGGCAGCCAGCTGGTGGAACAAGCCGGACAGACCATGGATGAGCTGATGCAGGGCGTGAGCAGTGTGACCACCCTGATGAGTGAAATCATGTCTGCCAGCCGCGAGCAGAGTATGGGCATTGAGCAGGTTAACCAGGCGATCACCCAGCTGGATGGCAGCACCCAGCAGAACGCCGCTCTGGTTGAGCAGGTGTCGGCTGCCGCGCGCGCGATGGAAGAGCAGAGCGTACAGCTGGAGCTGGTGGTGCAGAGCTTTAAGTTGTAAGGCTGGCTTATAGCAGGCTGCTAAACCCCAAGTGATAACGCAATCTGGTGCCGCGCAGGGGCCGACTGTCCTCGCGCCGCTGACGCGGTACCCTCACGTCATTCGTCCGCCTGACGGACCGGCTGGGATGGAACATCCCTGTTCCAGCCCAGCCTTTCGACCGCATCCATGCGGTCTTTCCTGGCAGACTCACTCTGTTCGGCGCTGCGGATTGCCTGCCCCTGCGCGACACCAGCTTGCTTCTTAACTTTTGTGTGGCTTGTTAGAAAAGGCTATGTGTTTCAGGCTTGAATGGATTGGTGACTCAAAGGGTTATTTCAGCGCCGAGGATTTGACATTGGGTTTGGGTGCGCAAGCACGATGTTCTTATTACGTTCGTTTCTGCTTTGGGTCACCTTACGGAAACGCGTTACGGATCTCCTCACGCGCGGCATGGCGAGTGGCATTCGCCACCGTACCGCGATCCACCAGTTTTCCCTGCAACAACAGATTGTAAATCGACGACTGCGGACGATTGAGGCGGTTCTGGATCAGTTGGATCGCCTCATAACCCAGCTCGCGACACGGCACCGCAAAGCCGGTGATCGGCATCTCTGGCGATCCTTCCAGCCGGCTGGCTAAATCTGTCGTCATCAGCGAAATATCTTCGGGAATGCGCAAGCCGCGTGACAGCAGTGCATTCTGCACGCCGGTAATAATGCCTTTGCCGCCGGGCAAAATCACATCAGGCCATTGATCGCGTGGGTGTGTATCCAGCCAGTGATTTAGTGCGATCTCGGTGTCCTGCGAGGAGTAAGCTTCGATGACAATCAAATCCTGCTGCGCATTAAACGGCATATGAAAATGGCGGTAAGCGTCTTTGATCCCTTCCAGACGCAAAAACAGTGTCTCACGCCGCAGACAGGTGACAGTCAACACCCGGCGATGGCCTTGCTCAAACAGATGCTGCATAGCGCTGAAACCAATCGCCCGGTGATCGGGGGACACCGCATCCAGCCGCATATCTTTATCACGAGAGTTAATCAGCACACAGGGTTTGCCGAGTGATGCCGCCAGGCTAAAGATCGCTTGATCGTCGGTACCGATGATGATGATGGCGCTGATATTTTTCGCACTCGCTTTCTCCAGAAACAGTTTCACATCGGCGCGCTGCTCTTCTAGCGGGCAATAGCTGATATGCACATCATGCGATGCGCATGCCTCGGCTATCCCGCGCGTCACCTCATGATAAAAGTGATCGCCGCGTGGCGTGAAGGTGCGTCCCGGCGCAAATACCACAATGTCATTGATCAGCAGACGACCACTCACCATTTCCTGCAAGACGCCCAGTCGACGGGCGCAGTCGACAATCGCCTCACGCGCCTTATCACTGGTGTAGGATTTTCCGCTCAGCACGCGCGAAACGGTACTGACCGAGTAGCCCGTAATTGCTGAAATTTCGTCCATCCTGAGCTTGCCGGCCATAGTGTGATCCCCATCCCAATCATTTTTTGCAAGTTTTTGCAGACGCAGTGGACTGATATTAAGACGGTTTTACATTTGGTTCACAAACTCCTGCATCGCTCTGCGAGCATTCTCACAAAAACAGATTGTCCGGTTAGCAGCGCTTTTTTATGTTCCTCGCAGACACCTCAACAGCGGCCATGAGCGGAGAATCACCATGTTAAAAATTGCCATAGTGGGCATGGGCAACATCGCCAATTCACATATCCAGGCGTTTCTGCAGTTTCCAGAGCGCGGCAAAATTGTCGCGGTGGTGGATATGTATCCCGAAAAAGCGCGGGAGAAATTGCAGCGCTACGGCCTGCACGATGTCAGGGTTTACCACGATCACCGTGAGATGCTGGCCGAGGGCGTGGATATCGACGTGGTCGATGTCTGTACGCCGCCTTATGTGCATGCGGAAAACACTATTGCAGCCCTGCAGGCGGGCAAGCATGTGCTGTGCGAAAAACCGATGGCGGCTTCGCTGGAAGAGTGTGATGCGATGATTGCCGCGCAAAAAGCCAGCGGCAAAATTCTGTCAGTGGTGGCGCAGAACCGTTTCACTGATGTGTTCTGGCAGTTGAAAGCCGCGGTGGATTCGGGGCTGGCAGGCAAAATATGCCACGCGCAGATCGATTCATTCTGGTGGCGTGGCCATTCTTACTACGACCTGTGGTGGCGCGGCACCTGGGAAAAAGAGGGCGGCGGCTGCACGCTTAACCATGCGGTTCACCACATTGATGCTATGCAGTGGATGCTCGGTGCGCCCAGTGAAGTGGTGGCGATGATCGGCAACGTGGCACATGACAACGCCGAAGTGGAAGACCTCAGCGCCGCGATTTTCCGCTATCCCAACGGCACGCTGGCGCAGTTGACCGCTTCCGTTGTGCATCACGGTGAAGATCAGAAAATCGTGCTGCAGGGAGAGAACGCGCGCCTGTCGGCACCGTGGAAAGCGGTCGCCATGCAGGCAGCGGAGAATGGTTTCCCGGAAAAAGAGAATAATCTGGCGCTGGAGCGCGAGCTGGACCGCCTGCATGCCAGCACCGCACCTCTCACCTGGACGCTGCACGCCGGACAGGTCGATGACTTCTTCTCGGCGATTGAGCAGCAGCGTGCACCGCTGATTGATGGCGAGCAGGGCAAACGCTCGCTGGAACTGATTACCGCCATCTACAAATCGGCCATCACCAAAAGCACCGTCTCGTTACCTATCCCTAAAGATGATGCCTTTTATCGCACCGGCGGCCTGACCGCCCATGCACCGCACTTCTATGAAAAACAGGCTTCGGTCGACAACTTCGCCGATGTCGATGACATCCCATTGGGCAAAAACTTTGCGTGAGGAAACAACCATGAATAAGCAGGATGGCATGAACTACGCGCCGAAAGGCAAACCGCAGCCGGTGGTGCAGCCGGGGGAATTTATCATTGCGGCGGCCGGACTGGATCACGGCCACATTTACGGCATGTGCAATGGCCTGACCGAAGCCGGAGCCACGCTAAAGTGGGTATTTGATCCCGATGCCGCCAAAGTCGATAAGTTTGTGCAGCAATTCCCACAGGTGCAGATCGCAGACTCGCTGGAGACCATTTTGGCCGATGCGCAGGTGCAGTTGGTAGCAGGCGCGGCGATTCCGTCAGAACGCTGTGCACTGGGGCTGAAAGTGATGGCGGCGGGCAAGGATTACTTCACGGATAAAGCCCCGCTCACCAGCCTGGAACAGCTGGAAGATGCCAAAGCGATGTGCGCTAAAACCGGGCGCAAATATGCGGTGTATTACAGCGAGCGTCTGCATGTGGAGAGCGCCGTGTTTGCCGGGCAGTTGGTGGAAAAAGGGGCTATCGGCCAGGTGGTGCAAACCCTTGGCACGGGTCCACATCGTGAAGGCACCGGACGGCCCGACTGGTTCTATCAGCGTCGCTATTTTGGCGGCATCCTGTGTGACATCGGCAGCCATCAAATCGAGCAATTCCTCTACTACACCGGCAACAGCGAAGCCACGGTGGTGGCCAGTCAGGTGCGGAATTTCCGCCATCCTCAACATCCGCAATTTGAAGATTTTGGCGATGCGATGCTGGCAGGCGAGAACGGCGCCACCGGTTACTTCCGCTGCGACTGGTTTACGCCGGACGGCTTATCGACCTGGGGCGATGGGCGCATGACGTTGCTCGGCACAGACGGTTACATCGAGATTCGCAAATACACCGATCTCACGCGTGGCGAGCAGGATGTGGTGTATCTGGTGAACAAAGAGGGCGAGTTCCGCTATGCCGTCTCCGGCGAAGTGGGCTTCCCGTTCTTTGGACAGCTGATTAACGACTGCCTCCATCGTACAGAGCACGCCATGACGCAAGCCCATGCCTTTAAGGCGGCGGAACTCTGTGTCAAAGCGCAGATGTTAGCCAATGCGGGATAGCATCCCGGCCCAATAAGTTGATTTCCAATTCTGTTGATAACAACGGCGGCAGGGCATAGCACCTTGCCGCTATTACATACCCTACCAGAACAGGAATCGGATCGATGGTTAAACCTACAGAACGTCGCGTCGGTTATGGCGTCGCAATCGGCTACGGCCTGACGGATTTATTTGGCGGCGGTGCCTTTGCGGTGATTGGCACCTGGCTGCTGTTTTTCTATACCACCTACTGCGGATTATCGGTGTTTGAAGCGGGCTCGATATTTGCCATCGCCCGCGTCATTGACGCGATATTAAGCCCAATCATGGGCTACATTACCGACAACTTCGGCAACACCTGGCTGGGACGTAAGTTTGGCCGCCGTCGTTTCTTCCTGCTGATCTCCTCTCCCTTGATGATGCTGTATGGCGCACTGTGGGTCACGGATATGGGCTACTGGTACTATCTCGGCACCTATCTCACCATCGAGTTGCTGTCAGCGATGGTGCTGGTGCCGTGGGAAACCTTGTCCTCGGAGATGACCAATCGCTTTAGCGAGCGCACACGTCTTTCGGGCGTGCGCCTGATGTTCTCGGCGCTCGGCAGCTTCCTCGCTGTTTCGGTGCCGGGCGTCATCATGACTTATACCGGTAAAGATAATGCCATTACCTATACGCTGACCGGCGTCATCTTCTCGGTGATTTATTGCGTGGCGGTGTTTATTACCTGGCTGACCACCTGGGAGGCCAAAGACATCCAGCCGGAAGAGGATGTAGCGCAACATTCGGCACGCCAGGGAAGCCTGAAGGCCCACCTAAAGTATCTGTTTGTCGATCTGGCATCGTCCTTCAAAATCAAAGCGTTCCGCCAGCATCTGCTGATCTATATCTGCTCTTTCACCGCGATGGATGCGTTTCTGGCGGTGTTCACCTATTTCGTAATCTACGGCCTGAAGCAGGATGCCTCACTGGCTTCGCTGCTGCTGAGCAACATGATGTTTATGTCGATTCCCGGCACCTTCATTTTCATGATGCTGCTGGGCCGCTTTAATATGACGCCCTCCAACGCGCTACGGATCTCCTACCTGAGTATCGTCGTCATCTTCCTGTTCCTGTTTGCGGTTTATCTGTGGCAATGGCAGGTGCCCACGCTGCTGTTCAGCGCAGTCTTTCTGTTTTTGGGCATCGTACGCGCCGGGCTGTTTTACATCCCGTGGAACATCTACAGCTTTATTCCCGATATTGATGAGATGGTGACCTGTAAGCGACGTGAAGGGATATTTGCTGGTGTCATGGTGTTGACGCGTAAAAGTTCGGTGGCCATCGCCATTTTCATGATTGGCATCGTGCTGCAGGAGAGTGGTTTTGTGAAAGGCAACGGCGCGCAACCAGAAAGCGCCATCCATGCGATTGTCGGGTTGATGGTGTTTGTCACCACGGCTCTGCTGGTGGCGAGCTTCTGGCTGACTTTTAAATTCAAACTGACGCAGCGTAGCCATAAGTTGCTGATCAAAGAGGTGGCGCGCCGCAAACTGGGTGGCACGGCGAGAGGTTGCGATGCTGAAACGCGTGTGGTGATTAAAGATCTCACTGGCTATGAATATGATGAAGTGTGGGGCGCAACCCGTCACACAACTGCCCGCGATACGACGATCGAATCCGAGCTAAAACTGAAGGGGCGACCTTAGAACGTATGCCTCCCCGTTTGGGATTTTTGCAAATAGGGCTGCCATGTGAGGAATGGCAGCTTTTGCGCGCTTATACCGTTCGAGCTTTTTAAAGATGCGATGACGTGGGATGCAAAGGGGCCGTAATGGCGCTCGCAACCGCAGTTCAGCTGGTGACTACGACAGCTTTATTCTGCTCAGCGCCGATCAATATGATTTCTGCCTCCGTCGTCGTTACCGCTTTGTCTGATGACTGCTAAGCTTAAATTTCGCCACTTAAGCGCACGGAATGTGCGCGATTTCCTCAGTTTCGGTCTTTAAGGTTGTGTACAATAGCTGAGAATTATCTGAAGGAGTTGTCATGCCCGCCATTGAAGTTATTCTCGTCGACCACCTCGATCGTCCCACCGGCAAGATGGAAAAGCTGGAAGTACATGAGAAAGGATTGCTGCATCGTGCGGTGACGGTCTACGTGTTCAATTCGCGCCATGAACTGCTATTGCAACGTCGTGCTAACGGTAAATATCATTGTGGCGGCCTGTGGAGCAACACCTGTTGTGGGCATCCTTATCCGCAGGAATCGACCCGCGATGCGGCTGAACGTCGCTTGCGTGAAGAGATGGGGATGCAACTGGCACTGACCCCGGTGTTCGAGTTGAGCTACAACCTGCCACTTAGCAATGGGTTGACCGAGCACGAGTACGGTCACGTCTTCTTTGCCATTAGTGATGTTGAGCCGAAACTCAATCCGGAAGAAGCGGATGCGTGGTGTTATCGTTCGGTTGAACAGATTCAGCAGGAGATGCAGGATCAGCCCGAACAATTTACGCCCTGGTTCCTGCACACCTTCCCACGCATTCCCCATACGTTCGGCGATTTCCGCCTGACCGCATAAAAAACGCCCCGTGATGGGGCGTTGTTATTTACACAAAGTCTTCCGCATCCACATCGTAGCCTGAGGGTTCCCAGCGAATCGCCAGCAGCGCCAGCAAGCCAATCAGCGGGGCAAGGAAAATCACCCAGAACACGCCAGTGCCAAAGGCCGCCACCAGCAGTGGGAACAGGAACAGCGACACGGTTGAACTGCCGCGCATCAGTGTCTGGTTAAAGCCAACACCCACGCCACGCAGTGAAGCCGGGTAGCTCAGCGAGGCAAAGGTCATGGTGTGCGAACCCGGACCGAACCCCTGACCAAACAGGAACAGCGCCAGCATCGCAATCGCCAATGCCGCTTGTTCACCGCCTTCCGGGCGACCAATCAGCGCTAAACCCAACAGGGCAATGCACTGACAGCTGTAACCCGCCACCGACATCTTCCACGCGCCGAGACGCGGCACCAGACGCACGGCCAGCAAGCCACCGACGAAAGCGAACAGCAAATTCAACGCCAGTGACACCAAAATCGTGGTCAGCATCGATTGCGCAAAGAAGCTGGAAATAATCACCGGCAGGCCAAAAGCCACCGCGTTATAGGCAAACGATGAAGCAATAGAGGTCACGGTGGCCAGAATAGTTCGGCGACGATAAACCCCCTGCAGCAGCGCGCCATAGTTGCGCCAGCTGGCTTTGCGCACCGGTTTAGCGGGCGTCAGTTCGGCATCATCCGCAACGTGTGCATTGATGTTGTAAGAGCGCTGCAGGATCTGCGCGGCGCCGTGCAGATTGCCCTGATTGGCCGCCCATACCGGTGACTCACTCATATAACGGCTGCGAATGGCGATGATCAGCAACGCCGGCACCGCGCCGAAACCAAGAATCAGCCGCCATAACCAATCGGTGTGACTCTCCGGCAGCACCGCATACAGCAGCAATACCAGCAGATAGGAAATACTGATCGCCGCATACCAGGTGGGACACCACATCGCCACGCTGGCGGCCTTATTCCCTTGCCCGCGCAGTTTAGAAAACTCGGCAAGAAACGCCATGGCGACCGGCAAATCGATGCCAACACCAAGCCCCATCACAAAGCGCGCACCGCCTAACACATATTCATTAGGGGCAAAGGCGCAGGCGAGGGCGGCAATCACAAAGAAGAACATATCGGCCATAAACACGCGGTAGCGGCCAATTTTATCGGTGAGATAACCGCCAATCAGCGCACCCACAATCGCGCCGAAGGTAATCGCAGAGGCCACCATGCCGGTGCCGGTCGGCGTCAGGTTAAATTCGCGCGTGACATCTTTGATACCAAAGGCCAGTGCGCCGAGATCGTAGGCATCCAGGAACACACCGCCGAGGGCGATGGCCACCACGATGCGCGCATTGCTGCGTGATTCGTTGCTGTTGTTAACGAGATTCGACACGTCAGCCGCGCTGCGTATCCACTTGGTTTCGCCAGTTGGCGCATTCCCTGCCAGCGCGACGTGCGCCGGAGAAGCTAAATCGGACATGATGTTATGTATTTTATTGTAAAGAGTGGGCCTATGAGAATAAGCCTACTGAAACCCAATAAAAATTCCATTTGGTTATATGTCCTGCGAATGGGTTATAAGCAATGTGCATTAAATAGCAGAAAAAGCTCGAACTTAGGCGCTTGACCGCCCCCATCCTGTTTCGCCAGGCTACGCTTGATAGTCACAGACTGAAAACATAAGCAGAGGACAGCGGCATGATTAAGCAGGGTTTATTGGGGATAATCGCACTCGCGATGGGTGTGAGCGCAGCGAATGCCGCCGATCCGGTCAAGGTCGGTTCAAAGATTGATACGGAAGGCTCGCTGTTAGGCAACATTATTCTGCAGGTGCTGGATAAACATGGGGTGAAAACGGTTAACAAGATCCAGCTCGGCACCACGCAGGTCGTGCGCGGAGCCATCACCGCAGGTGAGTGGATATCTACCCGGAATATACCGGTAACGGCGCGTTCTTCTTCAGTGATGAGAAAGATGCGGCCTGGAAAAATGCGCAGCAGGGCTATGAGAAGGTGAAAAAGCTCGATGCGGATAAAAACCATCTGGTGTGGTTAACCCCAGCGCCCGCCAACAACACCTGGACCATTGCGGTGCGCGGCGATGTGGCTCAGAAAAATAATCTTAACTCTCTCGACGATCTCAGCGCTTACCTGAAAAAAGGCGGCACCTTCAAGCTGGCGGCGTCGGCGGAATTTATCGAACGCAGCGATGCGCTGCCTGCGTTTGAAAAAGCCTACAACTTCAAGCTGGATCAGTCACAGCTGCTGTCGCTGGCAGGCGGTGATACAGCGGTGACCATCAAAGCGGCCGCGCAGCAAACGTCTGGCGTGAATGCCGCGATGGCTTATGGCACCGATGGCCCGGTAGCAGCGCTCGGACTGCAAACCCTGACCGATCCTAAAGGGGTGCAGCCGATCTATGCGCCTGCGCCAGTGATTCGGGAAAGCGTGCTGAAACAGTATCCGGACATCGGCAATTGGTTACAGCCGGTGTTCAGTAAGCTGGATGAGAAAACCCTGCAACAGCTCAATGCGCAGATTGCGGTTGACGGTCAGGATGCCAGCCAGGTGGCGAAGCAGTGGCTACAGCAGAATAAGTTGCTGTAAGCGGTGTCGTTACTGTTATCAAGACCGCGCCAGCAGCCGGTGCTGCTGGTACTCACGCTGCTGATCACTTGCGCGCTATTGGCTTTGCCGTTACTCAGTTTCGCCGCCAACCGACTGGTGTCCGGACAGCCGCTGATGTTATGGCAAGTGGCGCAATCCTGGTTGTTGCTCCTGCCGTTACTCTGGTTATGGCAAGGATTGTGGTGGAAGCCACGGCGTCGCAATCTGGTGATGGCATTGCTGGACGCTGAGATTCTGTTTGCGCTGCTGATCTTTATTGGCGGGCAGACGGCGGCGCAGCTGGCTAACAATGGCAGCCCGTTGGCACGTACGGCCTTTGGCAGCGGTTTATGGTGTACGGCGGCGCTGGCGTTATTGCTGGCCGCTGAGGCTATCCGCCAACTCACGGCCAGTACGCCATGGCGTATCCTGCTGAATCTGCAAATCTGGCTGGTACCGCTGCTGTTATTGCTCAGCGGTCACCTCGACCACCTCTCCCTGATGAAAGAGTATGCCAACCGCAGGGCGGTATTTGATGCCGCCTTTAGCCAGCATCTGCTGTTGCTGGCTGGCACGCTGTTGCCGACGGTATTGATTGGTTTGCCGCTCGGCCTGGTGATTGCCCGGCGATCGCGCTGGCAAAGTGCCGCTTTCAGCGTACTCAACCTGATCCAGACCGTGCCTTCTGTGGCGTTGTTTGGTTTGCTGATTGCGCCGCTGGCGAGGCTAGTGGCTCACTTCCCGGTACTGGCAAGTTGGGGCATCAGCGGTATTGGTCTGGCTCCGGCGCTGATTGCGCTGGTGCTGTATGCGTTGCTGCCGCTGGTGCGCAGCGTGGTGGCGGGGTTGCAGCAGGTGCCGCAGGAGGTACGTGAAACCGCACGCGGTATGGGCATGAGCGCGCTGCAACAGTTCTGGCTCGCCGAACTCCCGCTGGCGCTGCCGGTGTGGCTTTCGGGCTTGCGCGTGGTGGTGGTACAAACCATTGGCCTGGCGGTGGTTGCCGCGCTGATTGGTGCCGGTGGCTTTGGCGCCATTGTTTTTCAGGGATTATTAAGCAGCGCACTGGACTTGGTGTTGCTGGGCGTGATTCCGGTGGTCGCGCTGGCGGTGGTGTTTGATGCCGCATTGCGTTTACTGTCGGCACTGCTGGAGAGAACCGATGATTGAGTTTCACCAGGTAAGCAAAATATTTGCCGGCAAAGCGGCGGTGCGTGATCTCACGTTGCACATTGAGAAGGGCAGTTTCACCGTGCTGATTGGCACGTCCGGTTCAGGCAAATCCACCACGCTCAAAATGATCAATCGGCTGGTGGAACATGACAGCGGCGAAATCCGCTTTGCCGGTGAACCGATCGAACGCATGGATGCGCGCGCGCTGCGGCGGCGCATTGGCTACGCCATTCAGTCGATTGGCTTGTTCCCGCACTGGAACGTGGCAAAGAACATCGCCACCGTGCCGTCACTGCTCGGCTGGCCGCAGGCAAAAATTCAACAGCGCGTAGAGGAACTGCTGGCGTTGCTGAATCTGGATACGCATCTGGCGACGCGTTTTCCCCATCAACTCTCCGGGGGGCAGCAGCAGCGGGTTGGCGTGGCGCGCGCTCTGGCGGCCGATCCTGAATTGTTGCTGATGGATGAGCCGTTTGGCGCGCTCGATCCGGTGAACCGTCAGGCGCTGCAACAGGAGATGCTGCGCATTCAGAAGCTGTCAGGACGCACGGTGGTGCTGGTGACGCACGATATCGACGAAGCGCTGACGCTGGCGGATCAACTGGTATTGATGGATGGCGGTGAAATCGTGCAGCAGGGCAAGCCGATTGAACTGCTGACGCAACCGGCCACGGATTTTGCCCGTGAATTCTTTGGCCGCAGCGAGCTAGGCGTACGGTTGCTGGCATTGGGCCGTGCGGGCGGTGCAGCACGGCGCGGTGAGTGGCTGGACGGTGAGCCGATAGCCGCCAGCCTGACGTTGCGTGAGGCGCTGTCACAGTTTATCGCCCGGCGCACCGACAAACTGCCGGTGATCGATCAGCATCAACAGCCGTTGGGTGTATTGCACTTCAGCGATCTGTTGCGCCAGCGGGAGGCGATGTGATGCGGTTATGGCGCGATCCCCTTTACTGGCTGCTGGCGACGTTTTTGCTGTTGCTGTGGGGATTGCCGTACAGCGGATCGCTGTTTGCCCACTGGTTCCCGCAGCTGGAACGTCCGTTATATCAGCAGGAGAGCTTCTGGCGGCTGGCCCTCGCACATCTGTCACTGGTGGTCAGCGGCAGCGCCCTGGCGATAATTTTTGGCGTAGGCTGTGGTGTTTTCGCCACGCGACGTGCCGGGCGGGCATTCAGACCGTTACTGGAGACGCTGGCGGCAGCAGGGCAGACTTTTCCGCCGGTAGCGGTGCTGGCGATAGCCGTGCCAGTGATGGGATTTGGCGCGACACCTGCCATTATGGCGCTGTTTCTTTACGGGCTGTTGCCGATTTTGCAGGGCACGCTGGCAGGATTAGATAGCGTGCCCGACAGCAACCGGGAAATTGCCGTTGGGCTGGGTATGGGACCCTGGCGGCGCTTATGGCAGATTGAACTGGCGCTGGCCGCACCGGTGATCATGGCTGGCGTGCGTACATCGGTGATGATCAGCATCGGCACCGCAACGATCGCTTCTACGGTGGGCGCAGAAAGTCTGGGATCGCCGGTGATTATCGGACTGAGCGGCTTTAACACCGCCTATGTCATTCAGGGCGCGCTGTTGGTGGCGCTATTGGCACTGATTTGCGACCGCGTGTTAGAACGCGTGCAACGTCAACTCAGTGGCTGGGAAGGATAAGACTGTAGCCTACCAGCATCATGCCACCCATGCCGCCAATGGCCATCACGGCAAACAGGGTGCCAATGAGAATTTTATTCCAGTTCATAAGGGAAACCTGAGAAAAGTCATGGAGTGCGGCATGATAACGCGCACACCCGGCAAGGCAAAGGCCGTGTGTGCGATTTTTTGTCAGGCTGGTTCGTGAATATGGGTGGCAAACCCTTGCGCCTGCCAGTGCTCAAACTGCTCTAACTGGCGTCGTGTTGGTTTTTTACCGGTCCAGATAAACAGATTCTGACCGGGGAACAGTTCAGGACGCGGCATATCCAGCGGCTCGGCTAAGACATCCATGCGCCAGCCCTGCTGTGACAAGCGCCAGGCTTCGAGCCAAAGACGGGTACGATCTTCCACGCCCCAGCCAATCATTAAAGCATCTTTGCCGGCCTTTTTTCGGCCGCCAGCGAGACAAAACGCCACGTAATCAATCAGTGCGCCATCTAACAGGCTACACATGGTGCGCGCGGTGTGCTGATCCAATCCCAGACGTTGACGCACCGGGACAAACACATGATCAATCAGTGCATCCACCGGATGTTCGCGGCCAATGGTGGCAATTTTAGTGCGTAGTTTAGCCGGACGAACGTGACGCAGCACGCTCATTAGCTCTTCCTGCATTGCGGTCCAGCCATCGTGCACATTAATGCTTTGGCCTTCCAGCAGGGCTTTGACCTTGCCAACAGGCACACCACTCTCTATCCAGCGTTTGATCTCTTCAATCCGCTGAACATCTTCATCATCAAACTGGCGGTGACCGCCTTCTGTACGCTGAGGTTTTAATAAACCGTAACGGCGCTGCCAGGCGCGCAACGTTACCGGGTTGATTCCACAGCGTTCGGCAACATCGCCGATACTGTATAAGGCCATGGCGTCCTCGAAAATTCTGACCTGCATTACAACACCTTAACTGCCTCGCTTGGGTTGTACAACTCTTTTATGTTTGTACAACTTGACGTTTTATGCAAATTAAGGCCTTATTTCATATGTGAGAATTATTTCCCATATATGAGAGGTGAACATGCCTGTACCGGATACCGAAGATCGACTGGCCGCACGTTTAGCCGAATTGCGCGTGCAATGTGGCTGGTCACTGGACGAACTGGCGATGGCTACCGGCATCAGCCGGGCTTCATTGTCGCGCATTGAACGGGCGGAGACCAGCCCCACAGCCGCTTTGCTTAACCGGCTGTGCGTTGCCTATGGCTTGACCATGTCACGCCTGCTGAGTGAAGTGGAAGAGGAGGCGGCGCTGCTGCTCAAGGCTAGCGATCAAACAGTGTGGCGTGATGATGCCAGCGGGTATCAGCGCCGCAGCGTCTCGCCACCGGCCAGCCACTTCAAAGCGGAAATGGTGGAAGGCGTGCTGCGCCCCGGCGCGCGCATCGATTATGACGCACCTCCGATACAGGGGCTGGAACAGCATATCTGGCTGCAATCCGGCGAGCTGACGTTCACCATGGACGATCAACGCTGGACACTGCAGGCGGGGGATTGCCTGCGTTTTCATCTCACCGGCAAATCATCATTCCAGGCGCACCCTGAAGGCGGCGCACGTTACATTTTGGTGGTGTGCAAACCATGACTGAAATTGAACAGTTAAGTGCTACACAGGCACAGCCCCTGCTGGCCGCGCTGACCGAGGTGTTACACGGTTGCGTGGCTGACGGGGCCAGCGTCGGTTTTATTGATGCCGATGATCGCACAGTGATGGAACGCTTCTGGCAGGATAAAATCTACAGCCTGGCAAGCGGCGATAATCAACTGCTCGTGGCGTGGCAGCAGGGTGTGATTGTCGCGACAGTGATGGTTGGGTTTAGTGCTATGCCCAATGGCCGTCATCGCGCGGAGATCAGTAAATTGCTGGTGCATCCCCGTGCCCGGCGTCAGGGAATTGCGCGTCGTCTGATGCAGCAGGCTGAGCAATTAGCGGTTGAGCAGGGCAAAACACTGCTGGTGCTGGATACGCGCAGCGGCGATGTGGCCACGCAACTCTACTTATCGATGGACTGGCAAATTGCGGGTTCCATTCCGTTGTACGCCGAATCGACGGAAGGGGCGTTAGATGCCACCACGGTGATGTATAAAGTGGTGGGGTGATTGCACCAACTTAGTGCGCCTCTTCGGCCTCTGCCAGGCCCAGTGATTGCATAAATAGCCGGATAATCGGATTAATTTTCCGGCCTTTTTTCATCATCAGGCAGAACGGATTTTCCCGGCGCACCGATTCATCACCTAACTCACAAAGCTGCCCCCGCGCAATAAAGGGGGCAGCATAGTGTTCGGGTAAATAACCAATAAAGTGCCCGGTTAGAATCAGCATGGCGACGGATTCCACTTGCACCGCCTGCGCTCCGCTGTCCTTTAATGGAATAAGGCGACGGTCATCGCGCGGTGTGACATATAAATGATTAATGATTTTCTGCTCACGTAATATTTCCACCGATATATTCTTATCACAAGATCCAGAATATAAAGGATGTGACATGGAGCAATATAATTTCGAATATTCTTTATAAAGCGGGAAGTAATCAAAATCACTTTTCATTTCATAAACCGGCGCAATACCACAATGAAAACGACCTTCACTCATGCCCCGTTCAATATCATCTAATTGCGCAGTCTGTAAGCGAATCTGCACCTTTGGTGCTTTCTGGTGCAACTGTTGCACCGCCGCAGTGACCGGTGAATGCGGATCAGAAATAGTGTTGTCCACCACACAGATGGCGATGTCACCCAGCAACTCATTGCGGCTGTTGTGCAGACGTTCGCGGAAAAGATTCAGGGAGACGAACAGTTCCAGCGTGGCCTGATAGACATTAATGCCGTACTGCGTCAGTTCAAAGCCTTCGCGTCCACGGCTGCATAACGTCATGCCGAGACGAATCTCCAGATCGGAAACCTGCTTGCTGATGGCGGCTAAACCAATATTCAGTTCGTTGCTGGCAGCGGTTAATCCTCCGGCTTCCACCACGCATTTAAATACGCGAAGCAATTTTAAGTCAATATTACTCAGTGCCAGAACCGCATTGTCGCCGCGATTATTTGCATTGTTTCCAGACTGGGAAACTTTACTTTCCATCTTTGCTATTCAACTCCGGAATAATTGCGGTGAAAGTACAGTGAACCTGAAATATGACGTATTTACCAGTGTGAGTGTGAAATAAGTTTTTATTATCACGGCTGGTTTATTCATATCTTTTCCATATCGCTGACGAGTATCTGTAAGGGGAAATAGCATGTCTGATAATGCCGAACTGTTATGGGGCGCGCGTTTTAAAGCGGCACCGGCGGCCAGTTTAACCGCGCTGTCGCGCAGCCCGGATTATTACTTTGCCCTGGCACCTTACGATTTAGCAGGCTGCCGGGCACATGCCCGTGAACTGGCACGCGGCGATCTGCTGAGCAGTGAAGAACTCAAAACCATGCTGGCAGCGATTGATGCGCTGGATGCTGATTATCGTGCGGGCAATCTGCACCCGATTGCTGCTGATGAAGATGTCCACACGTTCATTGAACGCGCACTGACCGAGCGCTTAGGACCACTGGGCGGCAAACTGCGCGCCGGTCGCTCTCGTAACGATCAGACGGTCAACGATTTGCGTCTCTACCTGCGTGATAACGGCCGCAAAGTGGTCAGCGCTTTACTGGCACTGCAGCAATCTCTGGTTGAGCAAGCGGCACTGCACACCGAAAGCGTGGCGCCGGGTTTCACCCATTTACAACAGGCACAGCCGATTGTGTTTGGTCACCAACTGCTGGCTCATGCGCAATCTTTTGCCCGCGATATCGAGCGTATGCAGGACTGGGATCGCCGCAGCGCGCGCTGCCCACTGGGTGCCGCAGCGATGGCAGGATCGGCAATTGCGCGCCAGCCGGAAAAAGCCGCTGAAGACCTGACCTATCTGGCACCGTGCGAGAACTCGATCGATGCCGTTGCCAGCCGCGATTACGCCGCAGAATTCCTGTTTGTCACCAGCATGATCGGTATCAACCTGTCTCGCCTGTGCGAAGAAGTGTGCATGTGGGCGTCGCGCCAGTTCCGCTGGGTGGAATTGCATGACAGCTATGCCACGGGTAGCTCAATCATGCCGCAGAAGAAAAACCCGGACATTGCCGAACTGACGCGCGGTCGTTCAGGACGTCTGGTCGGCAATCTGATGGCGTTGCTCACCACCATGAAAGCCATGCCGCTCTCCTATAACCGCGACCTCAGCGATGACAAGCGCAACGTGATTGATGCTGTGGACACACTGCTGCTGGTGCTGCCTGCCATGGCGGGCATGATGTCGACGCTGAAATTCAACACCGACGTCATGCGTGAGCAGGCGCCGGATGGTTTCACTTTAGCAACGGAAGTCGCCGACTGGCTGGCGATGCGCGGCGTGCCGTTCCGTGAAGCGCATGAAATCACCGGTCAGCTGGTGCAACTGTGCGAACGCGAAGATTGCGGTCTGTCCGACCTGAGCGATGCGCAGTTGCAGGCTGTCGATGCCCGCTTAACGCCTGAAGTGCGCAGTGCCCTGACGCTGGAAGCGGCACTGGCGGCACGCAGTGGCTATGGCGGCACAGCACCCGCCCGCGTACGTGAACAGTTAGCGCGTTTGCAAATCCTGATGCAGGACCAGCAGCGCTGGACTGAAGATTACGCTGGCCCGCGCGCCTGAGGAGACGCTGATGTCGCAAACCACCCCGGTTGAACCCAGCCTGAAAAACAGCCGCGAGCAGACGCATTACGATCTGGATCGCTATCAGGTAGTGCCGCGCCGTTATTACGGCCGCATCACTGCCTCGGCGGTGATCCTGGTGCTGCTGGCGTTGCTGGTGAATGCCTTCGCCCACGGCAACATTGAATGGTCGTTTGTCGGCCAGTTCTTTACTGCTCAGGCGATCCTCAACGGCGTGGTGAACACGCTGATTATGTCGGTGCTGGCAATGGGGCTCGGCATCCTGTTCGGCGTGATCACCGCGATTATGTATATGTCGCCCAATCCGGTGTTGCACTACATCGCCGTGGGCTACGCGTGGATCTTCCGTGGTACGCCGCTGATTTTGCAACTGCTGCTGTGGTTTAACCTCGCGCTGGTGTTTCCCACCATCAGTATTCCCGGCGTGTTCAGCGTGCAAACCGTCACCATCATGACGCCGTTCCTCGCGGCCCTGCTGGGTCTGAGCATCAACCAGGGGGCTTACACCTCCGAAGTGGTGCGCGCCGGCTTGCTGTCCGTGGATACCGGTCAATATGAAGCGGCGAAAGCGATTGGCATGCCACGTCTGCAAGCGCTGCAACGCATTATTCTGCCGCAGGCGATGCGCGTGATTTTGCCGCCGGTGGGCAACGAATTCATCAGCATGATCAAAACCACCAGTCTGGCGAGCATGATCCAGTACTCCGAACTGCTCTACAACACGCAAACCATCTACTTCGCCAATGCGCGCGTGATGGAACTGCTGTTCGTGGCGGGCATCTGGTACCTGATCATCGTCACCGTGCTGTCGTTTGGTCAAAGTCGCCTTGAGCGCTTCTTCTCACGCGGCCACCGCCAGCGTCAGTAATTGGGAGAGAGAGATGAGAAACATCGTGCGCGCCGTCAAGGTGAACAAATATTTCGACCAGTTCCACGCGCTGAAGGACGTCAGCCTCGAAGTGAATTACGGCGAGGTGATGTGCATCCTCGGGCCTTCCGGTTCCGGTAAAAGCACCTTCCTGCGCTGCATCAACCAGCTGGAGAAAATCGATCAGGGTGGCATTTGGGTCGACAACGAATTAGCGGGCTATCGCATTGCGGGCAACAAACTGCATGCGTTAAGCGATAAGCAGATTGCCCGCCAGCGCCTGCAAACCGGCATGGTGTTCCAGCGTTTTAATCTGTTCCCGCACAAAACCGCGCTGGAGAACATTATCGAAGGGCCGTGTCGTGTCCTGCTGCGTCCGAAGCGTGAAGCAGCGGAAGAGGCAATGGCACTGCTGGATCGCGTTGGTCTGGCACACAAAGCGCACGATTATCCGCAGTCACTGTCTGGCGGGCAGCAGCAGCGTGTGGCGATTGCGCGTGCGCTGGCGATGAAACCGAAACTGATGCTGTTTGACGAACCCACTTCGGCGCTGGATCCGGAGATGGTGGGTGAAGTGCTGGCCGTTATGCGCCAGTTAGCAAAAGAGGGCACCACCATGCTGGTGGTCACTCATGAGATGGGCTTTGCCCGTGAAGTGGCCAATCAGGTGGTGTTTATGGACGAGGGACGCATTATCGAGCAGGGCGCACCAGAAGACATTCTGCTGAACCCGCAAAACCCACGGATGAAAAACTTTATTAACGCGATTCTTCTTTAACGTGACCGGGGTGAAAAACATGAAAAAACTGTTATTGAGTGCCATCAGTGCCGTGCTGTTACTGCAATCTTCTGCCTGGGCGGACATCGCCGTGCCAGCCGCCATCAAAGAGAAAGGCCTGACCGTGGCGATCATGCCGAACTATCCGCCCATGGATTTCAAAGATCCGGCCACCAACCAGCTCACTGGTGTGGATTACGATCTCGGTCAGGCGATCGGTGAGAAGCTGGGTGTGAAGATCAACTGGCAGGAGATCGCCTTTGAGCAGATGGTGAACGCCGTGGTGACCAAGCGTGTCGATTTGGTGATGTCCGGTATGACCGACACCAAAGAACGTCAGAAGGTGGTTAACTTCATCGATTACTTCAAAACCGGCCCGCAGTTCTACACCCAGGCAGCGCGTAGCGACATCAACAGCGCCATGGATCTGTGCGGCAAGAAAGTCGGCACCAGCCGTCGTACCACTTTCCCGGTAGAGATTGCCAACTGGTCTAAAGCGCACTGCGAAGCCGCCGGCAAGCCAGCAATCATTGTGGTCGGCGCCGAAGGGACGGCCGATGCGCGTACTCAGCTGCGTCAAAACCGTCTGGATGGCGTGGTGCAGGGGAGTGAAACGCTGCCGTACATCATGGATCTTGAGAAAGGCAAATATAAGCCGCTCGATAAAGCCTTCTCCTTCCAGTACACCGGCATGGCAATTGGTAAAGATGCTGGCGAGCTGACCACAGCCATTCAGGCGGCCATTGACGCGATGATTGCCGATGGCAGCTACCAGAAGATCCTCGCGAAATGGGGTCTGGCCGACAATGGCGTGACTCAGGCGACCGTTAACCAGGGCTAAAGGAGCGTAGCGATGCAACAACCGGGCGCAGTGCGCTGGCCGCAGGGGAAACGCGGCTGTATGGCGCTGGCGTTTGACCTTGATGGTCCCACCGGCGATGCCATGTTGAATGGCAGCCTGTGGTCAACGCCAGAATATTTCACCTTCGGTGCGTATGGGCCGTACCGTGCGCTCGGGCGATTGCTCGACCTGCTGCGCGCTTTCCAGATTCCCGCCACGTTTTTTGTGCCGGCGTGGGTGGTGGAACAGTGGCCGCAGCAGTGTCAGGCGATTATCGAACAAGGCCACGAAGTGGCCTATCACGGCTATCGTCACGAATCTTTCTGGGCGATTCCGCCAGTTGAACAGCGTGCCGTGATGGCGAAATCCGCTGAAATCTTTAAACAGCATTTGGGTATCACCGCCTGCGGTTTCCGTACGCCGTCGGGTGACTGGCATGCCGAAACGCCACAAATTTTGCGTGATGCTGGGGTGATTTACTCCAGCAGCATGCGCGGCGACGACCGTCCTTATAGCATCCCGGTGGCGGGTCACACGCCGCTGGTCGAGATCCCAGGCAAGTGGGAGATGGATGATTACGCCTCACTGGCCTACACGCGCCAGCCGGACTTCCCGAAAGGCGGCGACCGCATCGCCAGCTATGCGTACACACGCGATAACTGGCAGCGCGAATTCGATGGTGCGATGGATGAAGGCTTGTGCCTGACCACGTTATTCCACCCGAAAATTTCCGGCCAGCCAGGACGTATCTTGCTGCTGGAGCAGTTGTTTGAACATATGACAGCGCGTGACGACGTGTGGTTTGCGCGCTGTGATGCGGTGGCGCAGTGGTATCTGCAGGAGCAACAGCATGACTGAATCTTCCCGCTGGCCGCTGGGCTTCCAGTCCGCCGCCGTTTTGACCATCGATTTCAACGACATTCACGGCATTTTGACGCAGGCACCGGCCGTCGCCGGACGTGATAAAACCCTGTCGGTATGGCGCTATGGCACCCTGCGCGGCGTGGATCGCTTGCTGGCATTGCTGGCAGAAAAACAGCTGAAAGCCAGCTGGTGCTTACCGGCAATTGTGGCGGAAGAGCAGCCGGAACTGATTAAACGCATCGTGGCTGATGGCCATGAAATCGCCTGTAGCGGCGAGCGCCATGAAGATTTCTCGGTGCTGTCGCTGGAGCAGCAGATTGCCAGCGTGACGCGCGGCTGTGAGCAGCTGGCACAGTTTACCGGCAAACCGATTCAGGGCTTCCGCACCCCAGCAGGGCAGTGGAAACCGGGTCTGGCACAGGCGCTGGTGGATCAGGGTATTCGTTGGTCATCCAGCTGGCGCGGCGACGATTTGCCGTACTTCCATCCCGGCACGCGGATGGTGGAATTGCCGATGCACTACACGCTGGAAGACGAACCCTATTTCGCCTTTAACCTGAGCCCGGCCATCCCGCCGGGGCAGTCGCGGATTGCACCTTATGCCGAAACGCTGGCAAACATGACACAAGACTTCCAGGGCTTCCACCGCTTTGGTCTGTGTTATCTGCTGCGCCTGCATCCGGAAATCATCGGCACTGCCGGGCGCATCGGCTTGCTGCGTGAGTTGATCGAGACGCTGCAACAGCACAACGTGTGGATCGCCACGGCGGAGCAGGTGGCGACGCATTGGCAAACGCAGCCGGGTAACGATGTTTCCCATCCAGCCGAAGTGTTTACCCGCATCACAGGAGGTGCGCATGGGCAGTTCGCTTGATCAACTGGCGGCATTTATCGCCGAAACAGGTTTTGAACAGCTGCCTGATGCGCTGGTCGAACAGGCAAAACGCCATTTGCTGGATACGCTCGGGGCTTCACTGGCGGGCAGCGACAGCCCAATCTGGCGCGAATGTCTGCTATTGGCGCTCGCAGAAGGTGGGCATCAGCAGGCACAAGTGTGGGGAAGTGCAAAGCAGGTGAGTCCACGCCAGGCGGCATGGCTCAACGGCGTGGCTGCGCATATGTATGAGCTGGATGATACCGGCGGCTGCGATCACTCGGGCGCGGTGGTGATTCCCGCTATTCTGGCGGCACTACCTTTGGCGACGCAGCCGGTTGACGGCCAGGCGCTGCTGGTGGCGATGGTGATCGGTTATGACGTCGGACGCCGGGTGCTGGAAGCTTGCGGCGGCTACTCTGCGCACAACGGCGCAGGCTGGCACTCCACCGCCAGCTGTGGCGTGTTTGGTGCCGCAGCGGCGGTGTGTTCACTGCTGCAGCTGGATCGTGAACAGTGCGCGTCGGCTTTGGGCATTGCCGCCAGCTTTAGCGGTGGGTTGTGGGGCTTTATTCACGACGGCTCGCACACCAAAAAGTTGCATGCGGCGCGTGCGGCTGAAGGTGGCGTGCAGGCAGCACAGCTGGCGCAGCGTGGTATTAATGGTCCATCGGCGGTTTTCGAAGCGAAGTGGGGCGGATTCCTGCAAACCCTTGCATCTGAAACACAGCAACCCGCTGCGTTAACCGCCGATCTTGGCGTGGTGTGGAAGCTGGCACGCTGCTCGATCAAGCCGTATGCCGCCTGTCGTGGAACCCATTCTGCGGTGGATGCCTTGAACCTGATGCTGACGCAGCATTCGGTACAGCCTGCACAGATTGAACGTATCCTGGTGGGATTAAATCCGTTCCTGCTGGAGATGTGTGGCGGACATAAGCTGAAAAGCCTGGCAAGTGCACAAATGAGCCTGCCGTATGCACTGGCGGCGCGTGCACTGTACGGTTCCGCCGAGCTGGCCAGCTACGATGATGCCAAACGTCTGCATCCACAGGTGGAAGCCTTTATGGCGCGGATTGAGCTGGTGATTGATGAGCAGCAGGGCCGTGACGACGAGCCGTGGGTGCGGATTGAAACCCTGCAGGGCGAGCAGTGGCAGCAGCATGTGCCGGTGCCGTCTGGTGCGCCGGCTAATCCGCTGAGCCTTGAAGCGCTGCTGGCTAAATACCGTAGCTTAGCGGGGCGTGTATTGCCGATTGAGCAGGTTGAACAGCTGGAAGCGATTTGCATGGAGTTGGAAGACGTCGCGGATGTGCAGGAACTGGTGGCACTGCTGGCTCGCGTATAGGGTTTGGGTGCAGAATTTGCACCAGAATTTGTAGAAAAACAGAGTCTGCTGATGCATTTGCATGCTCGCAGATTAATTCACGGCTGATGTTGTAGTTCGCAGGTAATGATGTTGATGTCCGCAGGTGATGACGCAGGCTGGGGGCGCTTTGGCGCTGGCGTCCTCGCGCCGCTGACGCGGTGCCCTCACTTCGTTCGTCTGCCTGACGGAACGGCGGGGATGGCACATCCCTGTGCCGCCCCGCCTTTCGCCCGCGTCCCTGCGGGCTATCCTGGCAGACTCACTCTGTTCGGCGCTGCGGATTGCCTGCGCCAAAGCGCCCCCAGCCTGCTCATTAACCATCGTGCTTGCTGTTAAAGACCTCCGGGTTTAAGTCCATAGCGGGCATGTTGATCCAGAACTTCCAGTCGGCTGATGGGCTGAAGTGAATGTTGTTGAAAGGGGCACAATATTTGAGGCCGTAGCACCGCTGCTGCTGCAAGGGCTATCCGCAGCGCTGAGGCTTTTACGTTGGGCTGGGAAATCCACGCAGCGATGAGCCAAATTTCCCAGTCGGCTGATGGGCTGAAGTGAATGTTGTTGAAAGGGGCACAATATTTGAGGCCGAAGCACCGCTGCTGCTGCAAGGGCTATCTGCAGCGCTGAGGCTTTTACGTTGGGCAGGGAAATCCACGCAGCAATGAGCCAAATTTCCCAGTCGGCTGATGAGCTGAAGTGAATGTTATTGAAAGGGGCACAATATTTGAGGCCGTAGCACCGCTGATGCTACAAGGGCTATCCGCAGCGCTGAGGCTTTTACGTTGGGCCAGGAGATCCACGCAGGGATGCGTGGATCAGTTCGGGGCCGACCAGGGATGGTCGATCCCCGAACGGTCCGTCGGCACGACGTGGAAGCCGAGGGCACCGCGTCAGCGGCGCGAGGACTGCCCGGCAGCAGCAGCGGTGCTACGGCCCGCACAAGCACTCACCCCCGGGTTTAAACCCGACCAGCCAACCCTTCAATCCGCTGCATCGCCGCCAGCAGGCGGGCTTCGGTGACCGCTACCGACATATTCTCCATGTCCGGTGCATGCACGGATTCACGCACAATCAGCGCCAGCTCGGCATCATCCAACTCGGCAATCTCATGCAGCGTCAATGGCACACCGCAATCGCGCGCCAGACGCATCTCATCCAGTACCTCTTCATCGCTGCGATCTTCCAGCGCCAACAGGCACAAGTTGCCAAAGCCAACCAACAGGCCATGACCGAACTCACGCGTCTTATCGCAGAAGGTAAATCCTTCATAAATTGCATGGGATGCTGCCGCATGGGCGCCGTTGCTCATCAGCGAGGTCAATCCGGCCCAGGTAAAGATTGCATCCAGCACCTGATCCAATGAGGCGCTGCTCTCGCCGCGCAGCACCGCCGCATAGGCCGCCGGGCCGTGTTCCGCGATCACGTCATAGCAAATCTGGCTATGAGCCAATGATGACAATGCATTGCCTTCGCGTGCCGGATGGCGGACGCTCACCGCGCGGAACTCATACCATTTTGCCAGGGTATCGCCCAGACCGGCTGCCAGCCAGCGAGCAGGGGCTTTAGCCAGCAACTCACTGTCGATGATCACTGCCGCGGGTGCCTGTGGCAGCGGGAAAATATCGAAGAAATTGCCGTTATCATCATAGCGAATGGTCAATGGCGTCACTGCCGAACAGGTGGCGGCAATGGTCGGGATGGTGATAAACGGCAAGCCCAACTGCGCACCCACGGCTTTTACGGTATCCAGCGATTTACCGCCGCCGACACCGATAATCACGTCAGCTTGCAGTTCGGTGGCGATGGCGGCCAGACGGTTAATCTGGTTAATCGAGGTCTCACCACCAAACCACTCCTGCGCCAGCAGCGTCACGTTGGCCGCCAGCAGTTGAGCGCGCACCTGCGCTTCCACCGACTGCAGTGACTGATGGCCGCCAATCAGCAGAGCGCGTTTGCCCAGCCCCGCGCAAATCTCGCCCAGCTGATTGATCATACCCGCGCCGCGCAGCACGCGCGCCGGAAACACCAAATTCTGTTGTGTCATGCTTTTTTCTCTGTGTAACGGACACCGGGCAATACGCACAGCATCTCATAAAGGATATTGGCTGCCAGCTGGGAGGTCATGCCGCTGATATCGTAAGGCGGTGACACTTCGACCAGATCGCCACCGACCAGATTGAGTCCGCGACAGCCGCGCACAATCTCCAGTCCCTGCATTGAGGTCAATCCACCCACTTCTGGCGTACCGGTGCCGGGTGCCCATGCAGGATCGAAACTGTCGATGTCATAGCTGAGATACACCGGACCGTTGCCGATACGCGCACGCACTTCGGCCATCAGAGGCGTCATGGATCGATACCAGCACTGCTCGGCCGGCACCAGGTGGAAGCCTTGATCGACGCCCCACTGGAAATCATCGGCGGCGTAGCCTTGAGCGCGCTGACCAATTTGCACCACGCGCTGGCAGTCGAGCAGGCCTTCTTCTACCGCACGGCGGAATGTGGTGCCGTGGGCGATCTTTTCGCCGAACATCTCATCGTTAGTATCGGTGTGCGCGTCAATGTGGATCAGGCCCATCGGCCCGTGCTTCTTCGCCAGCGCCCGCAAAATCGGCAGCGTTAGCGTGTGATCGCCCCCGAGCGTTAACGGGATAATCGGCCAATTGTTCAGCTCGGTATAATAGTTTTCGATGATATCGACCGACTTCAGCAGGCTGTAAGTATTGATGGGCACATCGCCGAGATCGCCGACGCGCAACGAATCAAAAGGCGCTGCGCCCGTCGCCATGTTATACGGGCGAATCATCACGGAATCAGCGCGAATGGCGCGTGGACCATAGCGCGTGCCGCTACGCTGCGACGTGCCGATATCCAGCGGAATGCCTACAAACGCGACATCAAGATCGGCAGGGGATTCGGCAGCGGGCAAACGCATCATGGTGCCACGGCCGGCGAAACGGGGCATCTCGTTGCCGCCCTGCGGCTGAGGAAAATCGGTCATCACGAACTCCTTCGGCTAAGTGAGTCTCATCATGGCCTGAGGCAGGCGCGGGAAAAATCCTTGACAGCAAATAATCACTTCATAGATTGGTTAACTTTAGTCTGTAATCACTGAAGGAAATGAGGTGCAAACGCTCCCCAATCTCAAACTGCTCCAGGTGTTCGCCAGCGTGGTGGAGAATCAGGGCTATTCACGTGCTCAGCAGGCGCTGAATATGACCACGCCCGCCATTAGCGCCTATATGAGCGAGCTGGAAACGCAGCTGGGTTTTATTCTGTGTCAGCGCGGACGTGGCGGTTTTACCCTCACCACGAAAGGCGAACAGTTTCATCGTTACAGTCAGGAAATGCTGGCCACGCTGGCGGGTTGGCAAGAGCAGGTTGAGACGCTAAAAAGTGCCCAGGGTGGCACCTTTTCGCTGGGCGTGGTGGATGCCACTGTCACGGACAGCACGCTGGATCTGCCGGCGGCGATTGCGCGCTTTAATCAGCGTTTTCCGGCGGTATTTTTCAATCTCAGCGTGCGCGATCCCAATGAACTGCAGCAGCAGTTACTGGAAGACCGCCTCGATCTGGCAATCGGACACTTTCCACTGCGTGCCAGCAATCTGGTCACCATTCCGCTTTATGAGGAGCAACACTGGTTGTATTGCAGTCCGCAACATCCCCTGGCGCAGGGCGATCCGGATATGCGCACCGTGCAGCAAACCGGCATGGTGACGCGGCGTTACTGGAATCAGCAGGAGCTAAACAAGCGCGGCTTCCGCCAGACTAACGCCTCAGTGGAGAGTATAGAGGCGCAGTTGACGCTGATCCTCTCCGGGAGATATATCGGCTATTTGCCGGAACACTACGCGCAAAGTGGAGAACAGCAGGGCAAGCTATGCCGCTTGTTGCCGCAACATTTTCACTTCCGCGCACCGTTCTCCTTTGCCTTCCGTCGGGGACGCGCCCGCGAAACGCTGATTCGTGCGATGCGTGAAATTCTGAATCCAGCGCGAAAAAATAGCAGCGAAAGCTGACGCTGCGCCGATACTGTGTAAAAATACAGGCCAATTCAGCAAACAGTAATGAACATGGCCCTGACAGCAGCGATAAAAAGCCAGATTGCGCAATGGTATAAGGCGCTGCAGCAGCAGGTTCCTGACTTTATCCCCCGTGCGCCCCAGCGTCAGATGATTGCCGAAGTGGCAAAAAGTCTGGCCGGTGATGAAGGCCGCCATCTGGCGATTGAAGCTCCCACCGGCGTGGGCAAAACCTTGTCTTATCTGATTCCCGGCATTGCGGTGAGCCGCGCCGAAGAGAAGCGGTTAGTGATCAGCACCGCCAACGTCGCGCTGCAGGATCAGATCTTCAGCAAAGATCTGCCGCTGCTGAAAAAAATCATCCCCGATCTCACCTTCACCGCCGCGTTTGGTCGTGGCCGCTATGTTTGCCCGCGCAATCTCGCGGCGCTAGTGGCGACCGAGGATCAGCAGGGTGACCTGCTGCTGTATCTCGATGAAGAAGCGGTAACCGGGTCGAAAGAAGAGCAGAAGTTCTGCGCCAAACTGGAAAAGCAACTCAGCAGCTACAAATGGGATGGCCTGCGCGATCACTCCGATGTCTCGATTGATGACAGCCTGTGGCTGCGCCTTTCCACCGATAAAGCCAACTGCCTGGGGCATCACTGCCGCTGGTATCGTGAATGCCCGTTCTTTGTTGCTCGTCGTGAAATAGAACAGGCGGATGTGGTGGTGGCCAACCATGCGCTGGTGATGGCGGCGATGGAGAATGAATCTGTCTTACCGCCTGCCAAACACCTGATGCTGGTGCTGGACGAAGGTCATCATCTGCCAGAAGTGGCGCGTGACGCGCTGGAGATGAGCGCAGAAATCACCCCCGGCTGGAGCAGTTTGCAGCTCGATCTGTTTGTGCGGCTGGTGGAAACCATCATGGCGCAGTTCCGCCCGAAATCGCCTCCTCCATTGACCCACCCTGAGCGGTTAAAAGGCCATTGTGATGAGATGCGTGAACTGCTGCAAATTCTGTGCGACGCGCTGAATCCGTTATTACCCGCGCACAACCAGCCGGGTGAGTTCCGTTTTGTGCTGGGTGAGTTGCCGGAAGAACTGATGACGATGTGCGCACGGTTGTTCAAACTGAGCGATGCCTTACGCGGGTTGAGCGAAGGGTTACTCAATGAGTTAGGTGAGCAAACCGGCAAAGCCGACATTATGCGACTGCATCGGGCGATTATTCAGCTTAACCGCCAGTTTGGCTGGTTCGAATCGATCAGTAAACTTTGGCGACTGGCGGCCATGGAGAAAGCCTCTAATGCGCCGGTATCGAAATGGATTACGCGAGAAATTCGCGACGGCCAGGCGCATCTGCTGTTTCACTGCGCCGGGATTCGCGTCAGCGATCAGCTGGAAAAACTGCTGTGGCGTAAAATCCCGCATGTGGTAGTGACCTCGGCGACCTTGCGCTCACTGAACAGCTTCAATCGGCTGCAAGAGATGTCAGGGCTAAACGAGAAAGCGGGCGATCGCTTTGTGGCGCTGGATTCGCCATTTAATCATGTCGATCAGGGCAAGCTGGTGATCCCGCAAATGCGCTATGAACCGCTGATGGTCAATGAAGCAGAGCACATCGCTGAGATGGCAGGATTTTTCCTGCAACAAATGGCAGAAGAGAAGCACAAAGGCGTGCTGGTGCTGTTTGCCAGCGGGCGCGCGATGCAGCAGTTTGTCAGCCATGTCAGCGCATTACGCTTATCGATGTTGGTGCAGGGCGATCAACCTCGTTCGCGCTTAGTGGAGCTGCATCGCCAGCGAGTCGAAGCGGGGCAAACCAGTATTCTGGTCGGACTGCAGTCTTTTGCTGAAGGCCTGGATTTAAAGGGCGATCTGCTGACGCAGGTGCATATCCATAAAATTGCTTTTCCCCCGGTTGACAGTCCGGTAATTTTGACCGAAGGGGAGTGGCTGAAGAGCCTCAAACGCTACCCGTTCGAAGTGCAGAGTTTACCCAGCGCCTCGTTTACGTTGATTCAGCAAGTCGGGCGTCTGATTCGTAGCCATCACTGCTTCGGGGAGATCGTGATATACGATCGGCGACTGCTTAATAAAGCTTATGGCAGTCGACTGCTGGCCGCCTTACCGGTGTTTCCGATTGAGCAACCAATGGTGCCTGAAGCCAGCATAAAACCAGCGGTAACAGCAGTGGTTAAAGCCCCAGTAAAATCAGCGAAGCGTAAAAGTAAGAAATCTTAGGTGTGCCCAGGCGCACCTCAATGACCTTTTGGCCGCCGGATATCGGCGCGCCCTGGAAGCGGGAATGCCCTGATGGAACTGAATAAAATCATCAAAGAGATTGGGCGCGGTAAGAATCACGCGCGCGATATCGATTTCGACACCGCCGTTGCGCTGTACAGCGCGATGCTGGCGGATGAAGTACCCGAATTGGAACTCGGCGGTGTGCTGATCGCCCTGCGTATCAAGGGCGAAGGTGAAGAGGAGATGCGCGGTTTTTACCAGGCCATGCAGCAGCAGATGATGCAGTTGCAGCCGCCCGCCAATCGCCCGATGCCGATAGTGATCCCCAGCTACAACGGCGCACGTCGTCAGGGCAATCTCACGCCGCTGTTAGCTTTACTGTTAAGCAAACTCGGTTTTCCGGTATTGCTGCACGGTGTGAGTGACGATCCGACGCGCATCACCACCGAAGCCGTGCTGGCGGCGCTGGATATTGCGCCGGTCACCAACGCGCAACAGGCACAAGCGAAGCTGGAGAGCGGCGAACTGGCCTTTATCACCATCGATCACCTGTGTGCACCGATGGCAAAACAGCTGTCGCTGCGCTGGCGCATGGGCGTGCGTAATAGTGCGCACACGCTGGCGAAGCTGGCCACGCCGTTTGCCGAACGTGCCGCGTTGCGTCTGGCGAGTGTTTCCCATCCGGAATATGTGCCGCGCGTCGGCAAGTTCTTTCAGGATATCGATGCACCCGGCATTCTGCTGAACGGCACCGAAGGTGAAGTGTATGCCAATCCACAGCGCTGTCCGGCGATTAACTACATTGCCGGTGCGGGCGCACAGGCGGAAGTGTGGGTAGAGCGCCAGCCAGAAATCAGTGTGGAACTGCCAGAAAGTAAAAATGCCCAGGACACCGCAGACTGGATAAAACAGGTGCTGTGCGGCGAACGAGCGGTGCCACAGGCGCTGCGTTTACAGCTGGCGTGCTGCTTAGTGGCAACCGGGGAATCAGCGACGCTGGATGAAGCGAAAACCCGCTTGCAGCAAGCTGGGATCTGACGGGTAGAACAATACCCGCAGCCTTTGGTTGCGGGTCAAATGCACAGCAGAGATGATAGAAGATCAAGCGCGCAATGCCGCTTGAGATTCCTGGATTCCGCGAATCCTGCTAGTCAGGCTTTGACCAGCACGCTCTCCACCAGTTGCTGCCAGAAACTGATACCAATCGGCAGCAACTCATCATTGAAATCGTAATGCGCGTTGTGCAATGGCGCGGAAGGTGTTGTGCCATCGGCACCGAGCCAGAAGTAAGCACCCGGGCAGGATTCCAGCATACAGGCGAAATCTTCCGATGCCATGGAGGGATTCACCTGCCAATGCACCTGTGATTCGCCTAACACGCGCTGGGCAACCTCACGTACCTGTTCCGCCGGGAGGGCATGGTTGGCGGTAACGGGGTAACCCGGATACCAGTGAATCTCGCCGCTGACGCCAAACGGGCGCGGCAGGGTAGTGACAAAATCTTCTATCAGACTGCGCACGCGGTCACGTACGTCAGTCTGCAAACATCGCACCGTACCACGCAACACAATCTGCTCGGGAATCACATTAATCGCTTCACCGCCATGGATCTGCGTCACGCTCACCACCGCTGACGCCAGCGGTGACAAACGGCGTGACGGGATGGTTTGCAGCGCCATAATCAATTCTGCTGCCACCACCATCGGGTCGGCACCGCTCTCTGGCATCGCCGCATGGCAGCTTTTACCGTTGAGGGTGATCTCAAAGGAATCCAGCGAGGCCATCATCGCACCTGGATTCACCGCCAGTGAACCCACCGGCAAACCCGGCCAGTTGTGCATGGCGTAAACCGCATCCATTGGGAAACGCTTAAATAAACCTTCTTCCACCATTTTCTGCGCACCGCCAAGATTCTCTTCCGCGGGCTGGAACAGGAAGTGCACGGTGCCTTTGAAGTTGCGTGTGGTGGCCAACTGGCAGGCTGCTGCGAGGAGAATCGCCGTATGTCCATCGTGACCGCAGGCGTGCATCACGCCAGGGCGGCTGGATTTCCACTCTGGCGCACCTTTTTCGGTCATCGGTAGGGCATCCATATCGGCACGCAAGCCAATCACCGGCCCAGGACCGTTTTCTAGTGTGCCAATCACGCCAGTGCCTGCCAGGCCACGGAACACTTGTAATCCTGCTTCGGAGAGCACGTTCGCAACCAGCTCGCTGGTTTGTTGCTCCTGGTAACCGAGTTCAGGATGTTGGTGTAACTGACGGCGCCATTTCAGGGCGTTTTCCAGCAGGACGGCAGGCAGGCTCATAAAGTTAGGCTCTCCATCAGCAGCAGTTGCTGCGATTTTTCTGACACATAACGCGATGTCTCCACTGTAGTGGTAAGCGCAGGGCGGCGTCTATCGTGGAACGGAATAATTTGGCTATAGGCTATAGCGGAATGGAATATGCCCCGCAGCATGCTGCATTTAAGGATTAAGGATTAAGGATTAAGGATTAAGGATTAAGGATTAAGGATTAAGGATTGAGAGACTAAGAAACTAAGAGACTGAGAGACTGAGAGACTG
>NZ_JZRD01000045.1:0-27702 GCF_000963995.1 Pantoea sp. SM3 | reverse complement strand
GCTTAACTGACTGGCATTAGGCCAATTGGCCCGTTTCTTATTTCATGCGATTTACTTCACCACGCGTAATGAAGGGCGCCCACCACGCGGTGGCGGTTCATCATCCGGCGAGTGATCGTTATCAGCCGCATCGTCGGGACGATCGCCATCAATCACTGACATCATCGTCTCTTCCTGGCCTTCCTGTTCGTTGGTTTCCAGCTCGTAAGCCGGTTCCGGTTCGAACATGGTGCCAGCACCGTTTTCACGTGCGTAGATGGCCAGCACAGCGGCCATTGGCACAGAAACCTGGCGCGGCACGCCGCCAAAGCGCGCATTGAAACGCACTTCGTCATTGGCGAGGTCGAGGTTACCGACAGCGCGCGGCGCAATGTTCAGAACGATCTGGCCATCACGCGCATACTCCAGCGGCACCTGCACACCAGGCAGATTGATGTCGACCACCAGATGCGGCGTTAACTGGTTGTCGAGCAGCCAGTCATAAAACGCACGCAGCAGATACGGACGACGAGCCGTTAGTTGCGACATTTCCATACATTAGCCCCGGGCTTGCAGGCGCATTTCACGTTCCGCTTCCGTTAATGAAGCGAGGAAAGAGTCACGTTCAAATACGCGCGTCATGTAGCCTTTCAGCTCTTTAGAACCGGCACCAACCAGTTCAACGCCCATTTGCGGCAGGCGCCACAGCAGCGGTGCCAGGTAGCAATCAACCAGGCTGAACTCTTCGCTCATGAAGAACGGCGTGCGAGAGAACAGCGGGGCAATCGCCAGCAGCTCTTCACGCAGTTGTTTGCGTGCCGCATCGGCTTCAGCATTGTTACCGGTTTCGATAGCACGCATCAGCGTGTACCAGTCCTGCTCGATGCGGTGCATCATCAGGCGGCTTTCACCACGGGCAACCGGATAAACAGGCATCAGCGGTGGATGCGGGAAACGCTCATCCAGGTATTCCATGATGATGCGTGATTCATACAACGTCAGTTCACGGTCGACCAGCGTTGGTACAGTGCGATACGGGTTGAGGTCAATCAGATCCTGCGGCAGGTTATCCGTTTCAACCTGCTCGATCTCCACGCTGACGCCCTTTTCAGCCAGTACAATACGTACTTGATGGCTAAAAATGTCAGTCGGACCAGAAAACAGCGTCATTACCGAACGTTTGTTGGCAGCGACAGCCATGAAAACCTCCAAGTTTGTTCACAAAAAGATACTGCGAATAGCCAACCACGCGGCGACTCACCTGCTCATCAGATTCGCACACAGCCAACGTCAGTGGCGCTTTTCCGTCGTCCCGACAGAAATAACGCGCACAACGCTCCGGCTTGCGGGCGCAAAGTGTCAGTGAGTTTACCAGATTTTAAGCAGCTTGTGGGGCAGGGATAATGATTTGCGGGCAAAATGCGGGTAAAGCTCGCGTTTTTAGCGTGAAAAATCGTGAATGGCGGCAATAAAAAACCCGCCGAAGCGGGTTTTTTGAGCAAATTGTGTCTGCCGAAGCAGCAACAATTAACGCTTAGAGAACTGCGGACGACGACGTGCTTTACGCAGGCCGACTTTCTTACGTTCAACTTCACGTGCGTCACGGGTAACGAAGCCCGCTTTACGCAGTTCAGGACGCAGAGACTCGTCGTATTCCATCAGAGCGCGTGTGATACCGTGACGGATCGCACCAGCCTGACCAGAAATACCACCACCTTTAACAGTGATGTACAGGTCAAATTTACCAACCATATCAACCAGCTCCAGCGGCTGACGCACGACCATGCGTGCAGTCTCGCGACCGAAGTATTGCTCCAGTGAGCGCTGGTTAATTACGATGTTACCGCTACCCGGCTTGATGAAGACGCGAGCGGCAGAGCTTTTGCGGCGACCAGTGCCGTAGTTTTGAGTTTCAGCCATTGCCTATAATCCCGATTAAATGTCAAGAACTTGCGGTTGCTGCGCCGCGTGAGTGTGCTCGTTGCCTGCGTAAACTTTCAGTTTACGGTACATAGCACGACCCAGTGGGCCTTTCGGCAGCATGCCTTTAACCGCGATTTCAATCACACGCTCAGGACGGCGCTCGATCATCTCTGCAAAGGTCGCTTGCTTGATACCACCGATGTGGCCAGTGTGGTGATAGTAAATCTTGTCATTACGCTTGTTGCCGGTTACAGCAACTTTCTCAGCGTTCAGAACGATGATGTAATCACCGGTATCAACGTGCGGAGTGTATTCCGCTTTGTGCTTACCACGCAGACGGCGCGCCAGTTCAGTCGCCAGGCGACCCAAGGTTTTGCCCGTTGCGTCAACAACATACCAGTCACGCTGTACGGTTTCTGGTTTAGCTGTAAAAGTTTTCATTGAAAAGCTTACCCAAATAAAAAGTTACACGTTGGTGAAATCCCAAACGCTAAGTAAACGATTGAGGCTCACACGACCATTTTGCCCAGCAAGCCACCCCTTCAAGTGAGTTACCGGATCACATCGAGTTCTTGGGAAAGAAAACCGATGCTGTAACGTGGGGTCGCAAGATTATAGAGAAGTCGAATTCAAAGATCGAACCTTTTTGCATCGAAATCCTGCGATTTTTGCCCACGTCATCAGGGCAGATGCGGCAGACGCAAATACTCTTCGCTTTGCATCTCCTGCAAACGCGACAAGCAGCGTTGATACTCAAACTTCAGGCGCGTGCCCTGATAAATTTCAAACAATGACGTTTCGGCCGCCACCACCAGTTTCACGTGGCGCTCGTAGAATTCATCGACCAGCGCCAGGAAGCGGCGTGCCTGATCTTCCGTCTTGTAAATCATCACCGGCACATCATACAGCAATACGCTGTGGAAGCGGCGTGATAGCTCGATGTAGTCATGTTGGCTACGCCCGGTGCCGCACAGCGTGAGGAAATCGATCGCCAGCACGCCTTCGTTAACGCCCAGCGTTGGCATCTCACGATGGTTAATGTCCAGCACGGGGGCATCTTCACGCGGCTTACCTGAAAGCGCGCGGAACATGCGCTCCATTTCGGCATGCGTGTCCTCATTGAGCGGAAAATTCCACAGATGGGCTGACGTGAGGGTACGCAAGCGATAGTCGATACCCGCATCGACGTTCATCACATCACAATGACGTTTGATCTGCTCGATGGCGGGCAGAAAACGCGGGCGCTGCAGGCCATTACGATAGAGATCGTCAGGCGGAATATTGGAAGTCGCCACCAGCGCAATGCCGCGATCAAACAGCGCTTGCATCAGCGTACCTAACAGCATCGCATCCGTAATGTCTGAAACGAAGAATTCGTCGAAGCAGAGAATATCGGTCTCCGCTTTAAAGCGGTCGGCCACGATCAGCAGCGGATCGCTATGGCCTTGTAACTGCGTCAGTTCTTCATGGACGCGCAGCATAAAGCGGTGAAAATGGAGACGAAGTTTGCGGTCGCCAGGAATAGACTGAAAAAACAAATCCATTACCCAGGTTTTACCGCGACCCACGCCGCCCCACATATACAGCCCGCGCACCGGGGCTTCGCTGCTGCTTTTCTCTTTACCCATCAGCTTTGACAGGCGGCCAAACAGCCCTTTCGCCGCAGGTTCCTGCGAGGGCTTGCGGGCAATCAATCCTTGCTGGATAGCATCTAAACGGGTAATGGCTTCACGTTGTACATCATCCGGGCGGAACTCGCCCTGTGACAGCGCCTGCTCATAGCGGGCAAGCGGAGATGAAGTTTGCATGGTTCTCTCAGAATCCCTGAAAAAGTCCGATTCACGGGTCGGTTGGCGAAAATTAGGCCGCTCTACAGTAAGCGATGCAGCCCGATAGTTCCACTTCCATAAGATTATTGGTTATAGTGGCTGCTATTGAAGTGGAAACAGAAGCAATGCCCTACGAAGCAACGGAAATTACACGGGAGTCATTATGACCTGGGAATACGGGCTGATTGGTTTAGTGATTGGCATTATTGTCGGCGCAGTCGTCATGCGTTTTGGCAACAAGAAGCTGCGTGAGCAGCGAAGCATGCAGTACGAGCTGGAAAAATCGAAGGCTGAGCTGGCAGATTATCGCGAAGAGCTCACCAACCACTTTGCGCGCAGCGCAGAATTGCTGGACAACATGGCACATGACTACCGCCAGCTGTATCAGCATATGGCGAAGGGTTCGAATGACCTGCTGCCAAATCTGCCGGGCGAAAAAAATCCGTTTGCTTATCAGTTAACGGAAGCCGAAGCGGACAACGATCAGGCACCGGTGCAAATGCCGCGTGATTACTCTGATGGCGCATCGGGTTTGCTGCGTGGTAGCGACCGCACTCCGCGTAAATAATCCTTTTGGGGCACAGCGTAGCTGTGCCCTTTTTGTTTTCCGAACACTTACGCCAAACTACTGTCACACTTTCTATCCCCTTTCTTCTTTCGCAGCGAGAGCGTTGTAGCAATGAAAAAACAAGCACGACTGTTAAGCGCATTAGCCTTGAGTATTGGGATGAGTCTGGCGGCAACGCCTGGCGCGATGGCGACGCTGCCCGCACAGGTGCAGGGACAAGCACTGCCGAGTCTGGCACCCATGCTGGAAAAAGTTCTGCCCGCGGTCGTTAGCGTGCATGTTGAAGGCACCGACAGCGGCCAGCAGGCACAGGATATTCCTGAACCGCTGAAGCGTTTCTTTGGCCAGGCTCCTGGACAATCCCAGCCACAGCCGTTTGAAGGCCTTGGTTCAGGCGTGATCATTGATGCGGCAAAAGGCTACATCCTCACCAACAATCACGTGGTAAATGGTGCGGATAAAATCAGCGTCCAGCTCAGCGATGGCAATGAATATGATGCCAAGCTGATTGGCCATGATGAGCAAACCGATATCGCGCTGATCCAGGTTGAAGGCGCTAAAAATCTGACGCAGGTGAAAATCGCCGACTCCGACTCACTGAAAGTGGGCGATTTTGCCGTGGCTATCGGTAACCCCTTCGGTCTTGGCCAAACGGCCACCTCCGGCATTATTTCGGCGTTGGGCCGCAGCGGGTTGAACCTTGAAGGTCTGGAAAACTTCATCCAGACCGATGCAGCGATCAACCGGGGTAACTCTGGCGGTGCGCTGGTGAACCTGAATGGCGAGTTGATCGGTATTAACACCGCGATTCTGGCCTCCAGCGGCGGCAACATCGGTATCGGCTTCGCGATCCCAAGCAATATGGCAATGAACCTCGCGCAGCAGCTGATTCAGTCTGGTGAAGTGAAGCGTGGTCAGTTGGGCATTAAAGGCACCGAAATGACGCCTGACATCGCCAAAGCTTTCAACGTTGACGCACAGCGCGGTGCCTTTGTTTCAGAAGTGCTGCCTAACTCGGCGGCGCAGAAAGCGGGCATTAAAGCGGGCGACATCATCACCTCCATCAATGACAAAGCGATCACCAGCTTTGCCGAGCTGCGCGTAAAAGTGGGCACCACCCCACCAGGTCAGCAGGTGAAAATTGGTCTGCTGCGTGAAGGCAAACCGGTGACCGTGACCGTGACGCTGGAACAGAGCGCGCAAACCACCGCCAGCGCCCAGCTGATATCTCCGGCGTTACAAGGTGCCACCTTGAGCGATGGTGCCTCTAAAGCCGGTGATAAAGGCGTGAAAGTGGATGCCATCGAAAAAGGCACGCCAGCGGAGCAGGCAGGTTTGCAGAAAGATGATGTGATTGTCGGTGTGAACCGCGATCGCGTGACCTCGCTGGCTGAAATGCGTAAAGCGCTGGAAAGTAAACCCGCGATCCTGGCACTGAACGTGGTGCGCGGCGACGAGAGCATTTACTTACTTATGCGATAATCCTCGCAACAGGCGGACAAGCAGGTGTTTGTCCGCCTTTCTCATGTTATTCTGCCCAGCGATCCCACCTTTCCTGAAATAACACCATGTTTCTTAAACTTTTGCGTTCTGTGGTGATGGGCCTGATCGTAGCGGGTTTGCTGCTGGTTGCGATTCCTGCGCTGCGTATGAGCAGCAACGTCACCTTTGATCATGACAACAGTGATGATGAATCCCCCGTGAGTTTCAATCAGGGGGTGCGCCGCGCTGTGCCTGCGGTGGTCAACGTCTACAACCGCAGTGCCCATGGCAACAACAATCGCGGTATCACCACGCTGGGTTCTGGCGTGATCATGAACGTGAAAGGCTACATTCTCACGAACAAGCATGTGATTAATAACGCCGACCAGATCATCGTGGCGTTGCAGGATGGCCGCTTCTTTGAAGCCACTTTAGTGGGTTCAGATGCGATGACCGATTTAGCGGTGCTGAAGATCAGCGCCACTAACCTGCCGGTAATTCCGATTAACGCGAACCGTATCGCACATATCGGCGATGTGGTGATGGCGATTGGTAACCCCTACAACCTCGGGCAGACCGTCACTCAGGGCATTATCAGTGCCACCGGGCGCGTGGGCTTGAGCTCATCGGGTCGTCAAAATTTCCTGCAGACCGATGCATCCATCAATCAGGGCAACTCAGGCGGTGCGCTGATTAACTCGCTCGGCGAACTGATGGGCATTAACACCCTGACATTTGATAAAAGCAATGATGGCGAAACGCCGGAAGGGATTGGCTTTGCGATTCCAACCGCGTTGGCAACCAAGATCATGGATAAGTTGATTCGTGACGGTCGTGTCATTCGTGGCTATATCGGCATCACCGGCCGTGAGCTGCCGCCGCTACACGGTCAGGGCAGCAGTCTGGATCGTGCACAGGGTATTATCGTCAGTGAGGTTACGCCAGGCGGGCCAGCCGATCAGGCAGGGATTCAAGCCAATGATGTGCTTTTACAGGTGAACGGCAAACCGGCGCTGTCGGCGCAGGAAACCATGGATCAGGTCGCCGAGATTCGTCCAGGATCGGTGATTCAGGTGCAGGTACTGCGTAACGAACAGAAGATGATGCTGCCGGTCACTATTCAGGAGTTTCCAGAGGCACCTGCCGCACCCACGACGCAGCAGTAACGATGAAATGAACAGCGGCGCAATACATGCGCCGCTGTTGTCTGAAACACCCTGCCCGAGCAAGAATGATCAGCTGCGATCCACCGGGAAAGCAATCACGTCGCTTAATGCATTGGCTTTCAACGCCAGCATAATCAAACGATCCACACCCAACGCCACACCTGAACAAGCAGGCATGCCATGTGCCAGCGCATCCAGCAGGTTGGTATCAATTGGATGCTGCGGTAGGCCACGCGCTGCACGGCGACGATTATCCTGCTCAAAGCGCTGACGCTGTTCGCGGCTATCGGTTAACTCGCGGAAGCCGTTAGCCAGCTCCACGCCTTTGTAATACACCTCGAAGCGCTCCGCGACGCGATGATCCTCAGTGCTGATTTCGGCCAATGCCGCCTGACTGGCCGGGAAGTGATACACGAAGCACGGTTTGTCGTTACCAATCTTCGGTTCAACACCCAGCATAAACAGCAGCTGCAACAAGGTATCGCGGTCTTCTTCACGATTCGCCAGTTCACCCTCACCCAACTTCGTCGCGGCTTCACGCAGCTGCGTTTTATCCGCTGACAAAGGATCAAGTTCCAGATGGCGAATAAACGCCTGCTGATACGATAAAGATTCGGCGCTATCGCACTCCAGCACCTGCTGCATCAGATCATCGACTTCATTCATCAGGCGATACATATCGTAGTGAGGACGATACCACTCCAGCATGGTGAACTCTGGATTATGATGACGACCTGCCTCCTCATTACGGAAGCAACGCCCCATCTGATAGATCGGGCCACTGCCCGCCGCCAGCAGGCGCTTCATATGATATTCCGGGCTGGTCATCAGCCACAGGTCGCGCCCTTCCGCTGCGCCTGGACCCACAAAGCGCGTCTGGAATGGGACCAGATGGATATCCGTGATGGTCGCCTGGCTCATTGCCGGGGTATCGACCTCCAGCACGCCGCGATCGGCAAAGAAACGACGAATCTCCGCCAAAATAGCGGCGCGTTTCAACAAATTGGCAATGGGTGCGCTCGGCTGCCAGCTTGCCGTTTCGCTCATGTTGGTGACTCCTTATACAGATAAGGGGGAGAAGTCTACCCGTATTGGCTACGGCAAACAACGGCGTGACGGGATCGAAGGCGTTAGCGGTGCTTTTTCAGACAAAGAAAGAGGGAATCAGGAAATCCGGTACGAAATCGGGTTTCGCACCGGTTTGGATCACTGTGCGCTGCGCTGAATCGCTTTGCCACCGGCCTGAACGTCCTCGCCAACACCACGGGTGGTGTTGCAGGCGGTCAACACAGAGGAAAGCACCAGAACAGAAAGAATCGCGACAATACTTTTCTTTAACATAGCCATATCCTTGTTGGTTGCAATAAAAGTACAGCCATTCAAGCATAGACCTTATACACGACCTTGCTGGCTAAGCCGCTGAGAAAAGGCGGCGCCCTCGCAATTTATTTATCAGCTGCGCGTGAAATGGCACCGCCCAAATGGGAGACGTCTTCACCAAAGCCGTGGAAAGTGTTGCAGGCACTTAAAGCAGAAGAGACCAGCAACGCAAAAACAGCCAATTTCGCCATCTTTTTCATTATTCTGAACTCATAAAGGAAAAAAGGCGCATCGAGTGATGCGCCTGATTTGGCAATTATTTTACGCGCGAAACGTATTCGCCAGAGCGGGTGTCAACTTTAACCACTTCGCCAATCTGCACGAACAGTGGAACTTTGATCACTGCGCCAGTAGACAGGGTCGCTGGCTTGCCGCCGGTACCGGCAGTATCACCTTTCAGACCTGGATCTGTTTCGATGACTTCTGCTTCGATGAAGTTCGGTGGCTGAACAGCGATCGCTTTATCGTTCCACAGGGTAACGATACAATCCGCATTGTCCTGCAACCATTTGGTCACGTCGTCCAGCACTTTAGATTCGATCTGATACTGCTCGAAAGACTCTGGGTGCATGAAGTAATAGAAGTCGCCGTCGTTGTAAGAGTACTGCAGCGTCATATCACGAACGTCTGCGCCTTCGGCAGAGTCGGTAGATTTGAAGGTCTTCTCAACGCGAGAACCGGTCAGCAGACGACGCATTTTAACGCGTGCAAATGCCTGGCCTTTACCCGGTTTAACGAACTCACTGGCTTCGATGGCATATGGCTCGCCTTCGAACATGATTTTAAGACCGGGACGGAAATCGTTGCTAAGATAAGTCGCCATAAAGGCCCTCTGTAAATATTGAACTGGTAATAGCCAAAAAAATGGCAAACATTGTAACCCTAAATCCCCCCATCAGAGAAGATTGGTTGCAGCAACTTGCTGATGTTGTCACCGATCCTACTGAATTACTGCAACTTTTATCTCTCGAACAGCATGCGGATCTGGCCGCAGGCAACGATGCGCGCAAGCTTTTTGCGCTGCGCGTGCCGCGTGCCTTTATTCAGCGCATGACGCCAGGCGATGCAAACGACCCCCTTTTGCTGCAGGTGGTGACCAGCCGTCAGGAGTTTGTTGATGCGCCAGGTTACAGCACTGACCCGCTGGATGAGCAAAGTAGCGTGGTGCCCGGTTTATTGCATAAGTATCGCAACCGTGCGTTGTTGCTGGTGAAAGGTGGCTGTGCGGTTAACTGCCGCTACTGCTTCCGTCGCCATTTCCCCTATCAGGATAATCAGGGCAATAAGCGCAACTGGCAGGCGGCGATTGATTACATCGCTGAGCATCCAGAGCTGGATGAGATTATCTTCTCGGGTGGCGATCCGCTAATGGCCAAAGACCATGAGCTGGCGTGGCTGGTCGGCGCGCTGGAGAAAATCCCGCACCTGAAGCGTCTGCGCATTCATAGCCGCCTCCCGGTGGTGATCCCCGCACGTATTACCGAAGGGTTATGCCAGATTCTGGCCGAAACGCGCCTGCAAGTGCTGATGGTGAGCCATATCAACCACGCGCAAGAGATTGACGATGAGCTGCACTACGGCATGCAGATGCTAAAACGTGCGGGCGTCACTTTACTTAATCAAAGCGTGCTGCTGCGCGGTATCAATGATGATGCACAAGTGCTGGCTAACCTGAGCAACGCGCTGTTTGATGCCGGCATTCTGCCCTATTATCTGCACGTGCTGGATAAAGTACAGGGCGCGGCGCATTTCTTTGTGTCGGATTATGAAGCCCGTGCGCTAGTACGCCAGTTGTTAACCATGGTATCGGGTTATATGGTGCCGAAGCTGGCGCGCGAGATTGGTGGTGAGCCGAGCAAAACACCGCTGGATTTACAGCTACGTCAGGAATAACCGCCGCGCGAGACATTGCGCCCACAAAAAAAGCCGCATCAGCGGCTTTTTTTACATCTCTTTCATGCCATTACGGGCACTTATACACCTGACCAGACATTTTGCTGTCAAGCGGTGCGAAAGCTGAGAGCAGGTTCTGCGTTGGGCTGGTTGCACCGTAAATCACGTTGCCACCCATCTCTGCCGCGCGGTTACGCAGGTCATTGGCTGCGCCACGCAAAGAACTGCCTTCACCGCCTGATCCGCTCAACCAGTTGCTCTGTGAGCCGGTGACATTGCCCAGCAGCTGACATTGGCTTCCAGGCTGTTGGTCAACGAAAGTGACACGCTGTCCGCCGGAACTTAGTTGATTGGAGCTGCTGCAGCCCGCTAGCAGTAAAGTCCCTACCGCCAGTCCGAGCAAGAGGTTAATCCGCATTGTAATCCCCATTTATTATCATCAGTGTCGGGCGGCAGCGTAGCAGAAAAGCGTACTTTTTTTCTGAACATTCATTGCCCTAAACCCGCAAAGCCGAAGTATTGCGCTCATACTTATACCTTGTTCGCCACCAAAAGAAAAACCCCCGACCGTTTCCAATCGAGGGTTTTTCACATGACTTAAGCAGTCAGGGGCAAATTACATCATGCCGCCCATTCCGCCCATGCCACCCATGCCGCCAGCGCCACCTAAATCAGGAGCATCGCCTTTAGGCAGGTCGGTCACCATCGCTTCGGTGGTGATCATCAGGCCCGCAACAGAAGACGCGTACTGCAGCGCAGAACGGGTCACTTTGGTTGGGTCCAGGATACCGAAGTCGAGCATGTTGCCGTACTCTTCAGTCTGTGCGTTGTAGCCGTAGTTGCCGTCACCCGCTTTCACGTTGTTAGCAACAACAGATGGCTCTTCACCGGCGTTAGAAACGATCTGACGCAGAGGTGCTTCCATTGCGCGCAGCGCAACTTTGATACCCACGTTCTGATCTTCGTTCTGACCTTTCAGGCCAGAAGCAGCGATTTTCGCTGCAACGCGAACCAGTGCAACTCCACCACCAGCAACCACGCCTTCTTCAACCGCAGCACGGGTAGCGTGCAGGGCATCTTCAACGCGTGCTTTCTTCTCTTTCATTTCAACTTCAGTGGCTGCGCCCACTTTCAGAACGGCTACGCCGCCTGCCAGTTTCGCTACGCGCTCCTGCAGTTTTTCTTTGTCGTAATCAGAAGTGGCTTCTTCGATCTGCTGACGGATCTGAGTAACACGGCCCTGGATTGCGCCCTGGTCGCCCACACCATCGATGATGGTAGAAGTATCTTTGTTGATCACAACACGCTTAGCCTGACCCAGATCTTCCAGAGTCGCTTTTTCCAGCTCCATACCGATCTCTTCAGAGATTACGGTACCGCCGGTCAGGATTGCGATATCCTGCAGCATTGCTTTACGACGGTCGCCGAAGCCAGGTGCTTTAACCGCAGCGACTTTCACGATACCGCGCATGGTGTTAACCACCAGTGTTGCCAGTGCTTCGCCTTCAACATCTTCAGCGATGATCAGCAGTGGTTTACCGGCTTTCGCAACCGCTTCCAGTACTGGCAGCAGCTCACGGATGTTAGAGATTTTCTTATCGGCTAACAGGATGAATGGAGCATCCAGTTCGATAGCACCAGTCTCTGGCTTGTTGATGAAGTACGGAGACAGGTAGCCACGGTCGAACTGCATACCTTCAACCACGTCCAGCTCGTCTTGCAGGCCAGTGCCTTCTTCAACGGTGATAACGCCTTCTTTGCCAACTTTATCCATCGCATCTGCGATCAGAGTACCCACGGTTTCGTCGGAGTTAGCAGAGATGGTACCAACCTGAGCAATGGCTTTAGTATCCTGGCAAGGAACAGACAGCGCTTTCAGCTCTTCAACAGCAGCAGCAACGGCTTTGTCGATGCCGCGCTTCAGGTCCATTGGGTTCATGCCAGCCGCAACAGCTTTCAGGCCTTCGTTTACGATAGCCTGTGCCAGTACGGTAGCAGTAGTAGTACCGTCACCCGCAGCGTCGTTTGCTTTAGAGGCAACTTCTTTCACCATCTGAGCACCCATGTTTTCGAACTTGTCTTCCAGCTCGATTTCACGTGCTACAGAAACGCCATCTTTGGTGATGGTCGGTGCACCAAAAGATTTATCCAGAACCACGTTACGGCCTTTCGGGCCCAGGGTAACTTTTACTGCATCTGCCAGTACGTTAACGCCACGCAGCATTTTTACGCGTGCGTCATTACCGAATTTTACGTCTTTAGCTGCCATTTCAAATATCCCTTAAATTCGTTTCGTTCAGTGAATTACGCGTAATTACGCTTCGACAATCGCCAGGATGTCGCTTTCAGAGATGATCAGAACTTCTTCGTTATCGATCTTCTCAGTTTTGGCACCGTAGCCTTCGCTGAAGATAACCAGATCGCCAACTTTCACGTCCAGCGGCTTAACATCGCCGTTTTCCAGGATGCGGCCATTACCCACAGCCAGAACTTCACCACGGGTTGATTTGCCAGCTGCAGAGCCGGTCAGAACGATACCGCCAGCAGATTTAGCTTCAACTTCTTTACGCTTGACGATAACGCGATCGTGCAACGGACGAATTTTCATTTGGTAGCTCTCCTTTGAGAAGTCCAATCATTCAGTTTTTTGGGTTGAACCGGACTGCATGGCTTCCGGCCTCGTGGAGAGAGAGATAGGGTCACTAAAAAGGGCTTTCAAGGGGAAAAAAATAAAAAATTTTCGTTTGCGTAACAGATGGCGAAAAAGGCAGCAAAAAGGCGGCTTACGCCGCCTTGGTTAGACTCAGTGATCTTTATCGTGGCCAATACGATCCTGATCCTTTCGTTCGTATTCACCATCCATGGTATAGCCACTGTCCGGCCCTGCGCCGGGTCCGCGCCACACACGCAGATGCGGCATTAATTTCAGCGTCAGGTGCTTCTGTACCGGCGGTAACAGCAGCAGCAGGCCAAGAAAGTCAGTAAAAAATCCCGGCAACAGCAACAGAAATCCTGAGATGATCAGCGAAACGCTTTTGGTCATCTCCGCCGCTGGGCTTTCATTGCGCGCCAGCTTCTCCTGCATCAGACGGAAGTTCTTCATACCCTGGTTCTTTACCAGCGACACACCGATGCACGAGGTGAAGATCACCAGTAGCATGGTGAGCAGCACGCCGAGGGCATGCGCAACCTGAATGAAAATTGAGATCTCAATCCAGGCCAGAACAAAAAAAATCACGAACGGTATCCAGCGCACCGATATCTCCTGTGAGTAGGGCTGCCTCGCTTCTTGCCAGGCAGCAGAAAGGGATGGTCTGTCTGACCGTATTGATAGAGATGGGCATCTCAACCCGTGATTTCAACCGATCCTGCCAAATTTTTCCCACTGACTTAAAATTGCGAACTACATCACATATCGTTATTACCGCTGGGCCAGTAAATGCCCGTAAAGTGATCTGTGCACAAACAATTCTGTAACAACAGAATATGATCGTGCCCGCCAGCCCGAAGATGGATAATATGTCGGCACTGGTATTCCACGACAATATAATTGCTTCACCTGCACAGTGATTGTCGCCCGACCATCCCGGTCGCCCGGCAGTGACACCGCAGAAATAATAAGAAGGTAATCATGGCGAACAACATTCGTATCGAAGAAGACCTGTTAGGCATGCGCGAAGTCCCGGCAGACGCTTACTACGGTGTTCATACTCTGCGTGCGATTGAAAACTTCTACATTAGTAACAACAAAATCAGTGACATACCGGAGTTTGTTCGCGGTATGGTGATGGTGAAAAAAGCAGCCGCGCTCGCCAACAAAGAGCTGCAAACAATCCCTCGCAACATCGCAAACACCATTATTCAGGCCTGTGATGAAGTGCTGAATAACGGTAAATGCATGGATCAGTTCCCGGTTGACGTCTACCAAGGCGGCGCGGGTACCTCGGTTAACATGAACACCAATGAAGTGCTGGCGAACATCGGCCTGGAGCTGATGGGCCACCAGAAAGGTGAATACCAGTACCTTAACCCGAACGATCATGTGAACAAGTGTCAGTCCACCAACGACGCTTACCCTACCGGTTTCCGTATCGCGGTTTACGCCTCCATCCTGAAATTGCTGGATGGCATTAGCCAACTGAGCGAAGGCTTCCAGCGTAAAGCGGTCGAGTTCGAAAATATCCTCAAGATGGGTCGTACCCAGCTTCAGGATGCGGTACCAATGACGCTGGGCCAGGAGTTCCACGCGTTTAACGTGCTGCTGAATGAAGAAACCCGCAGCATTCTGCGCACGGCTGAACTGCTATTGGAAGTAAACCTGGGCGCCACGGCAATCGGGACTCGCCTCAACACGCCGGATGGCTACCAGCAACTGGCGGTTCAGCGTCTGGCGGAAGTCAGTAATCTGCCAGTGGTGCCTGCAGAAGACCTGATTGAAGCGACGTCCGACTGCGGTGCTTACGTGATGGTGCACTCCGCGCTGAAACGTCTGGCGGTGAAACTGTCGAAGATCTGTAACGACCTGCGCCTGCTCTCTTCCGGGCCACGTGCGGGTCTGAACGAAATCAACCTGCCAGAACTGCAGGCCGGTTCGTCAATCATGCCAGCCAAAGTGAACCCGGTCGTGCCAGAAGTGGTGAACCAGGTGTGCTTCAAGGTTATCGGCAACGACATTACCGTGACCATGGCGTCCGAAGCGGGTCAGCTGCAGCTGAACGTGATGGAACCGGTGATTGGCCAGGCGCTGTTCGAATCGATCAGCATTCTGACCAACGCCTGCTTCAACCTGCTGGAAAAATGCGTCAACGGCATCACGGCTAACAAAGCCGTATGTGAAGCTTACGTGTTCAACTCCATCGGTATCGTCACTTATCTCAACCCGTATATCGGCCACCATAATGGCGATATCGTCGGCAAGATTTGTGCGGAAACCGGTAAGAGCGTGCGTGAAGTGGTGCTGGAGCGCGGGTTGCTCACCGAAGCGGAACTGGATGACATCTTCTCGATTCAGAACCTGATGCATCCGACCTACAAAGCCAAACGCTACACCGACGAAAACGAACAGTAATCCGTTCCGGATCAAGTCGCAAAAAAGCACGCTTGTATACACTACGGCGTGCTTTTTTCTTATTGGCGGCTACAACTTTAAGAGTCAGGATCTCCCCCCGACTCAGGAGCGGAACGAATGGTGGTAGTGGAATTACTGATTGTCCTGCTGGCAATCTGGCTTGGTGCGCGTTTAGGCGGCATTGGGATTGGATTTGCTGGCGGTTTAGGTGTGCTGGTGCTAACGCTGTTCTGCGGCATGAAACCGGGTGCGATTCCTTTTGATGTGATCGAAATTATTATGGCGGTGATCGCCGCGATAGCCGCCATGCAGATTGCGGGCGGGCTCGATTACATGGTCGGCCTGGCGGAACGCCTGCTGCGTCGCCATCCACGTTACGTCACCTTCCTCGCGCCACTCGTCACCTATGTAATGACGCTGCTGGCAGGTACCGGACACACTGCGTTCTCGACGCTCCCCGTCATCGCCGAAGTGGCTAAAGAGCAAGGTGTACGCCCTTCACGCCCATTGTCGATTGCGGTGGTCGCCTCACAAATCGCCATTACCGCTTCACCGCTATCTGCAGCGGTGGTGTTCTTCGCCTCAATTCTTGAACCGCGCGGCGTCAGCTATCTGGCGCTGCTGGGCGTATCGATCCCAGCCACGATGGCCGCGATATTCTGTGCCGCCGTGATCACCAGCTTTCTCGGTAAAGAGTTAAAGGATGATGAGGTTTACCAGGCGCGGCTCGCCAAAGGCGAAGTCACCCTGCGAGGCGAGCGCGTTTATGAGATTAAACCCGGAGCCAAGCGTGCCGTGCTGCTGTTCCTGATCGGCATCGCAGCGGTGGTGCTCTACGCCACGGCCATCAGCGACAGCGTTGGGCTAATCAGCAACCCAGTGCTGCCTCGTAACGAAGCGATTGTGGTGTTTATGCTCACCGTTGCCACACTGATTTGCCTAACCTGCAAAGTCGATACTGGCGAAATCCTCAGCGCCAGTACTTTCAAATCCGGCATGAGTGCCTGTATCTGCGTGATGGGCGTGGCATGGCTGGGCGATACCTTTGTCAAAGCCCACCTGGCGGACATCCAGACTGCAGCTGGCGATATGTTGCAGAGCTACCCGTGGATGCTGGCGTTGATATTGTTCTTCGCTGCTACCCTGCTCTATTCACAGGCAGCGACCACCAAGGCGTTGATGCCTGCGGCACTGATGCTCGGCGTTTCCCCGCTGGCCGCAGTCGCCTCCTTTGCCGCGGTTTCGGCACTGTTCGTGTTGCCGACCTATCCCACCTTATTGGCAGCAGTAGAAATGGATGACACCGGTTCGACCCGAATCGGCAAGTTTGTGTTTAATCACTCCTTTATCATTCCCGGCGTGTTGGCGATTGCCTTCTCCGTGGCGTTTGGCTTCCTGTTTGGGAGCCTGATTCTGTAGCGCCGTTACATCCTGAAAACCTCGTGGCGAGGCGGCCGTGCTATCATCGCGGCTCATTCGCCACCGGAGCTGATTACATCCTCATGGCTGCACGACTTTCTCGCCTGATAGGCCTTTGCCTCGCATTGCTGTTTTGCTTTTCAGCACAGGCCAATATCTTCTCACCTAATAATAACAGCCGCTTTGTGCCGGTGGATCAGGCCTTTGGCTTCGATTTCAGCCAGCAGGGCAACCAACTCACACTGAGCTGGAAGGTGAAGGACGGCTATTACCTTTATCGTCAGCAGATTCATGTGACGCCGCAGAAAGCACAGATGGCACCTCTGGCTCTGCCCTCAGGACAGCCGCATGAGGATGAGTTCTTCGGCAAGAGCGAAATCTATCCGCAAGATTTACAGGTGCCGATCACTCTGCATCAGGCTGAGTCCGGTGCCACGCTCACGGTGACCTATCAGGGCTGTGCGGCCGCCGGTTTCTGCTACCCGCCCGAAACCCGCTCAGTGCCGCTCACTCCGGTTGCCGCCAATCACGATGCACCCGCCGTGAACGCGCAACCTGCGCAACAGCGTACGCCACTGCCGTTTTCACCGCTGTGGGCGCTGCTGATTGGCATCGGCGTCGCCTTCACGCCGTGCGTATTGCCGATGTATCCGCTGATCTCCAGCATCATCCTCGGTGGCCAGCGTCGCTACTCTGCTGGACGCCTGTTTGCGCTGGCGATGGTCTATGTGCAAGGGATGGCGTTGACCTATACCGTGCTTGGCATGGTGGTGGCCGCTGCAGGGCTGCGTTTCCAGGCGGCACTGCAGCATCCATACGTGTTGATTGGCCTGTCAGTGCTGTTCATGGTGCTAGCGTTATCGATGTTTGGCCTGTTCTCACTGCAACTGCCTTCCCGTCTGCAAACACGCCTGACGCTGTGGAGCAACCGTCAGCAAGGCGGTTCATTGCCGGGCGTATTTATGATGGGCGCGCTGGCGGGATTGATCTGCTCGCCCTGCACCACCGCGCCGCTGAGTGCCATTCTGCTGTATATCGCGCAAAGCGGTAACCTGTGGGCCGGTGCGGGCACGCTGTGGTTGTATGCCTTCGGCATGGGCCTGCCGCTGATCGCAGTCACGATGTTTGGTAATAAACTGCTGCCAAAAAGCGGGCCGTGGATGCAAAGCGTCAAAGAAGGTTTTGGCTTTGTGATTCTGGCGCTGCCGGTATTCCTACTGGAGCGGGTCATCGGCGATATCTGGGGCCTGCGTCTGTGGAGCCTGCTCGGCGTGGCCTTCTTTGCCTGGGCGTTTAGCCTCAGCCTGCGCGCTAATGGCAAATGGCGCATTCTGCAAATTGTGATGCTGGCGGCAGCACTGGTGGTCGCGCGTCCGTTGCAGGATTGGGCCTTTGGCAGCAGCGCCACTGCGCAATCTGTCGCACATCTGCCGTTCAAAACGGTGGCCAGCAGCGAGCAGCTTGATAACGCATTGCAGCAGGCACAAGGCCGCATCACCATGGTCGATCTCTACGCTGACTGGTGTGTGGCGTGCAAAGAGTTTGAGAAGTACACCTTTAGCGATGAAGCCGTGCGTGCCGATTTAAGTCAGGTACAGTTACTGCAAGCCAATGTCACCGCAAATAATGCACAGGATAACGCCCTGTTGCAGCATTTACAGGTATTAGGCTTGCCCACCATTCTGTTCTTTGATGCGCAAGGCAAAGAAATCCCTGACTCACGCGTCACCGGTTTCCTTAACGCTGCCGACTTCCGCACGCATTTGCACAATCTGTCGCGTTAAACGACACTGGTTGCAGGACACTGCCCGTTCGTGCGCGAGCGGGCCCGCACTCCAGAGGAGAGTCACTTGCAACGTGAACAGATTCTTGAGCATGCGCTGAATGTGCTTGAGCAAAGCGGCCTTGCCGCCACCACTTCCCTGCAGCAACTGGCGGGGGAAACCGGATTAGCACCCGAACATCTTGAACGATATTGGCCCGATCGCGATGCCCTGCTGTATGACGCGCTGCGCTATCACGGTCAGCAGATTGACAGCTGGCGCCGCCAGATACAGCTTAATGAACATCTCACGGCCCAACAAAAACTGCTGGCGCGCTATGACGTGTTATCCGAACACGTGAGCAAAGGACGTTTTCCTGGCTGCCTGTTTATCGCCGCCTGCAGCTTCTATCCGCAGCCTGACCAACCCGTGCATCAGCTTGCCGAGCAGCAGAAACGCAGCTCATGGCAGTTCACTCATGAGATTCTGGTGGATTTGGCACTGGATAACCCAACCATGGTGGCCGATCAAATGGAGCTGATTCTTGAAGGTTGTCTGAGCAAACTGTTGGTGAAACGCAACGTGCATGATGTCGCCACCGCGCGTCGTCTGGCGGAAGATGTGCTGAGCATTGCGTTGTGCCGGCAGAATGGGGCATTAACCTGAATTTAAGGCTGCGGCAGAGTCGTCCGTTTAACCCGCGACAACGTACAATCTTGCCATCAACCTTATCGCCAGTTCAGGTGGAGACACTGCGAGCCTCTTCACGGCCAATACTATCGCCGATGCGCACGTTGAGATTTTGCACGACCTGCCTGAAAAGCAAGCAATCAGTCACGATTGCTACGCTTTTTTGACGAAAGCCGTTGACGGCTGAAAGCCATTAAGGTTTAATGCGCCCCGTTGCCCGGATAGCTCAGTCGGTAGAGCAGGGGATTGAAAATCCCCGTGTCCGTGGTTCGATTCCGCGTCCGGGCACCAACATTCTGAAAACCCAGCTTATGGCTGGGTTTTTGCTTTTCTGCGTTTGTCATTTCTCAACCGGATCCAATTTTCAAATCCCCCTCTCGACTTGATTATGTCCCATTTTATGGACTTAAATCTCCTTACAGTCACATAAAGTGCAATATAAGGGACTTTATAAATCATCCGCTTGTCATGACAATAATCCGATAGAGTTCTATAATTAGGACATTAAACGCTTAACCGACGATAAAGTGTCTTCTTTGGGACTTTAAAGATATGACTACTCCTTCCGCATCCGCTCTGGCAGAGGACATCGGCCAGAGACTCAAGCAGGCCCGTCTTAATCGTGACTTAACGCAAACGGAGGTTGCTGAGCGCGCAGGTATTGCACGAAAGTCTGTGCTCAATGCTGAAAAAGGAAAAGCGCAGTTCGATGTCTTTATCGCCATCATGATAGCGTTGGAGCTCACAGAAAAGCTGGAGCTGTTTCTGCCACGTCAGGAAATATCCCCGATTCAACTTGCAAAGTTGCAGGGTAAACAAAGGCGTAGAGCTTCAGGGCAACGAAAAGATAAACCGCTCAGGGAGGAGAAATCAGAATGGTAATGGAAGTTATCAATGTTACCTATGCACAACAAGAAGTGGGTGCGTTCTGCAAAGCCGCTGTCTTAGATATTTAAACAGCATCAATGAACATAATCGCATCAAGATAAGCTGCAGGATGCCTCAAGGCATCCTCAAACGACCTGCAACCGAAAATCTTCACCATTCATCCAAATGAAATAGAGAAACTTATTAATGTTAAAGCAGAAAAGTTCGCCCATCGCCCGTAGGTAGTTCAACGTTCAAGCTCAGCTTTCCGCCTAATGCCTCAACATACTTTTTTAGGCTTGAGAGTTTTATATCATCGCCTCGGGCTTCAATAGCTGCTATGGCTGGCTGTGAAACGCCCATTTTCTCGGCTAACTGTACTTGTGAGAGCTCAAGCTCTTCGCGTAAGTGTCGTAATTGAACCTCAATAATTTTATCCGCGACTTTAGCCTTAATTCTCTTCTGTGATTCTGGAGATCGTTGTGCAATGAGTTCTTCCAGTTTAGGCATGTATTATTCCTCTCAAATGCTTGCTGTATTCTTGATCTGCTAATTTGATCATTGATCGGTAAAACCGCTTCTGATTGATCCCCGTTTTGTCCCCTGCACACAAGACGATCCCCTTCCTTCTGGGATCGAATGCGAAGAACGCCCGAACAGGTCTACCATTACTTTGCACGCGCAATTCTTTCATGTTTGCATATTGAGAACCGATGATGGTGTCTACATCAGGCCGCCCTAAATGAGGGCCGAAGATTTTCAACACTTCCAGGCTTGCGAGTACATCTTCAATCATTTCATCATCCTGCGCTTTTAGCCACGCTGCAAAATGCTCCGTTGTATCAACGCTCCAGTTGTTCAAAAGTCCCTCACCTGAACTGTAGTTTATACGCCTTGGATATAAACTAGAAGTTATATTTGAAGCTTACCCTTTTTCAATACCTGAACGCTTAAGTGAGTTTCAAATAATGTTGAACTGAGATACATCGCGAATAAAACTGCAAACGGCCTGCAAAGTGCAGTTAGTCATAGGTACCGCCCCTAAAGCTCAGAACCCATGAGCAGCATTCATAAGCTCATGCCAATTGCCCCTACAGTCATCAGAGGCCTTCCCCGCTATGCTTGCCGCATCACTCATTACTCAAGGCGGGAGACACAATGAAAGAGATTATGGTGGTTATCGGGGCAGGTGCGATTGGACAAGCTATCGCGCGTCGCGTGAGCCAGGGTAAAACCGTGCTGCTGGCAGACCTCAACACGGACAACTGCGCAGCCGCTGCACAAAGCTTACGTGATGCAGGCTTTACAGTAGAAACCAGCCAGGTCGATGTCAGTGCGCGTCAATCGATTCAACATCTGGTGCAGCAGGCCACTGCACTGGGCGCCATCAAAGGTGTGATTCATTCGGCGGGTGTTTCGCCTTCTCAGGCTAGTCCCGCCACCATTTTGCAGGTCGATCTCTACGGTACGGCCGTGGTGCTGGAAGAGTTCGGTCAGCACATTGCGTCAGGCGGTTGCGGAATCGTGATTGCTTCGCAATCCGGGCATCGGCTGCCTGCGCTCACGGTAGAACAAAACGAAGCGTTAGCCATCACGCCAACAGAGGATTTGCTCAGCCTGCCATTTTTGCAGAACACCGCATTCAGCGATCCTTTGCTGGCTTATCAATATGCCAAACGCGGCAACGCTCTGCGTGTGATGGCCGAAGCGGCGAAATGGGGCCAGCGTGGCGCGCGCGTCAACAGCATCAGCCCCGGCATCATCTTTACGCCCCTGGCGAATGATGAACTGAATGGCCCACGCGGTGTGGGCTATCGCAATATGCTGGCAAAATCACCGGTCGGCCGAGGCGGAACCGCCGACGAAGTTGCCGCGCTGGCCGCCCTCATCATGGGGCCTGAAGGCGGCTATATCAGCGGCAGTGATTTTCTGATGGATGGTGGCGTGACGGCATCTTATTGGTACGGTGATTTGAAACCCTGATTCACTTCCCCGCCGAATATCTTCTTCGGCGGGCTAAATAAATAATATGCAATACGCTCAGCCATACTTTAAAAGTATTTAGTCATAACAATATCCAATAAAATTATTAATCAGCGGTTTAAATAAGGTGGGAATATTATTTCGTGATCCTGATTTTATTCGCTGTAACACCGTATTCGTAACACACCGCTAATCCCTTACACTCTCCTGAATTCAGTGAATTATCCATTCCCTGATCATCTGAAAATAAAACTCAGTTTATTAACCGGCGAGATTCGCTGGTCATCATTTATCGATTACAAGTTAATAACCCTGACAGGAGAAATAAAATGACCGCAGGAAATCGTATTTATTTACGCCGCCCTTCCGATGCCGAACCCTTACTGGAAGCGTTCCGCCGTTTACCCGCAGCGGTAGTGGCCGACTGCATGAGTCGCTTGCCTGCACTATCCGCAGAGATTAGCCTGAAAACTGCGCCTAAAGCCCCCATCATGTGCGGCCTGGCAGTTACCGTGAAGGCACGCTCTGGCGATAACCTGATGTTGCATAAAGCGCTGGATATGGCCGGGCCGAACGATGTGATTATCCTGTCGAATGAGGGTGACCGCAGCCAATCATTGATGGGTGAAGTGATGGCCACTTACGCCAGACAGCGCGGTATGGCAGGCATCGTTCTGGATGGTCCGGTACGCGATATTGAGGGTTTATCACGCATGGATTTTCCGATTTATGCCGCCGGACACACGCCTGGTGGCCCTTTCAAAGATGGTCCAGGCGAAATCAACGTGCCGATTGCCTGCGGTAAAATTCACGTTTCACCGGGTGATATCGTTTTGGGCGATGCCGATGGGGTGATCGTCATTCCACGCCAGGATGCCGCGCGCATTCTCGAAGCGGCACAAGCTTACTTGATCGTCGATGAACATAACTTTGAGCTGGCGAAAACCGGTTCTCTGGAACGCGGTTGGCTGGCGGAAGCACTGCAAAACAAGCAGGTGGAAATTATCGATGATGTCTATCGGTAACGTGCCAGCATGACAGCGAAGAATTGCAAAGGTCATCATCCATGGTGGCCTGTCTTTCGCTAAGCCCGCAGCTAAATAACCCGCAATTGCACCACATCACGGCGTACTGCTCACCATCGCCAACTTGCGCTGACGGTTTTCCCGCCATACCGCAAAGATTCCTGCTAGTGCCACAATCGATGCGCCAAATAGGGTTGTCGTGCCTGGCAGGCTATTGAGGAACAGATAGCCAATCAGCATCGACCACACCAGCGTAGTGTAATCAAACGGTGCCAGCAGCGAGGCATCAGCATAGCGCAGGCTGAGCGTCACCAGAATCTGTGCCAGACCGCCAAATAAACCACAGCCCACCAACAGCAGCCACTGCAAGCCGGTGGGCTTTACCCAGCCGAAAAATGCCGTTGCCAGGCCAATCAACGTCGTCATCAGCGAAAAATAGAACACGATCGCGCCCGGTTTTTCGATGCCATTCAAAAAACGGATCTGCACATTCGAGGTGGCCGTACAGAGTGCGGCAATCAATGCAAAAGCAACACCAAGGCTGGCCGTGGCGCTGCTGGCACCGCCTGCCAGCACGCCGCCGCTAGCCGCAAGACTGGAGGAGAGCATAATCAGAATGCCCGACAATCCTACCACCACGGCCACCCAGCGCGACACGCGCACCCGCTCCTTCAACAGCATCGCCGCCATGATCACCGTGAAAAGCGGTGCGGCGTAACTCAGTGCGGTGGCATCAGCCAGCGAGATATACACCAGCGCCAGATAGTTAAAATACATGCCGCCGGTGCCAGAGAAACCGCGAATGAAATGGCCAAACAGATTACGCGTTTTGAGATTCTCCAGCGCGTTACCCTGCATTTTCAGCCAGATTAACAGTGGAAATAGCGCGATAAAACTGCGGAAAAAAATCACTTCGCCGGTGGGGATAGCACCGTTCAGACCTTTAACACAGGCCAGCATCAGCGTGGCGCTGAGTGCGGCGAATATCTTTAATAACACGCCTAATCGGGGATTCATGCTCTCACTCTTCTCTCTCTACCACGTGCAATCGGCGGGGTTGCCGAGAGGACAACGCGGCTAACACTAGGGAGAAAAATGTGCGCTGGATAACACTTTTTCGCTCTGCCTGAATAGAAATAACTTATCGCCATCGGTCATATCATTTCCCTATTGCATAACACGCTTTCCCTCTTTTTCGCCGCAAAACAAAGCCGATATAGTCCAGAAAAGCGAGATTTTGCGCTCCTAAGCAGTATCCACCCTTGAGGGAATGCACATGACCATGAAAAAACTGACCACCCTTGGCCTGGTAATGCTGCCGTTACTGGCTGTTTCGGCGGCGCAGGCAGATATGATGGCGAACATTAAATCGAGCGGTGAACTGAAATGCGCCGTTTACTCCGACGTACCGCCCTTCTCTTCGCCAGATCCACAAACGCGCCAGCTGGCTGGCATGGATATCGACCTGTGTAACGCTCTGGCCAGGCAGATGAACGTCAAACTAACTCTGGTGCCGACCTCTGTGGAAGCGCGTATCGCGGTGATCGCCACCGGCCGTGCCGATGTATTGATTGCTAACCTGGCCTACACCAAAACGCGTGGCAATCAGATCCAGTTCAGCGATCCTTACTACGTGGCGAAGGAGATGCTGCTGGTGAAAGCGCCGCTGGCAGATAAACCACTGGACTATTTCAAAGGCAAACGTATCAGCGCCACCAAGGGCACCACGTCCGAGCAATCGATCCACATCAAAGGCGGTAAAGCCGTTACCTTCCAGGATTCTGCCTCCGCCTTCCTGGCGCTGGAGCAGAACAAATCCGTGGGCTTTGTCACTAACACCATGACCGGGATGAAAACCATCGCCCAGGCGAAAAAAGACGGCATCAATCTGGCGATGGTGAAAGAGCCGATGGCGCTGGAACCGATTGGTGTCGGCATGAAAAAGGATGAACCTGCCCTGCTGGCCAGCGTTAACAGCAGCCTGAAAGCGATGGACGACGATGGCACCATCGACAAAATCTGGAACACCTGGATCGGACCAAATACCGAATACAAAATGGTGCGCGAAGAGCGCGTACAGCCGCTCTCCAGCCTGAAATTTGAACCACTGGAATAATCATGCCCGTGATGTCGCAACCGGATATCCAGCCCGCCAGCGCCTCTGCGCTGGCTTGTTCCTCTTCGATTACGCTCTCCACCATCGGTGCCCGCGCGTGGCTGGTGGAAGCACCGGGCGGATTCGATCTCTCCGCTCAACGCCGCATCTGGTCACTGGCACGTTTGCTGCAGGCGGATGAGGCGGTTGAAGCCTTGATCCCCGGCGTCACCAATCTGCTGGTGCTGTTCCGACACATTCCCCAGGACGAAGCGGCCATACGTGCCTCACTGCATGCCGCCTGGGATCAAGCGCAGGCGATCAGTCCGCAGGGCAAACTGATTGAAATCCCGGTCTATTACGGCGGCGAGCATGCCACCGATCTGGATGCGGTTTGCCGTCACACCGGATTCAGCGCACGCGAAGTGGTGCGCCGTCACCATCAAAGCGAATACACCGTGTTTGCTCTCGGCAGCGCGCCGGGCTTTGGTTACTTGCATGGACTCGATCCGCAATTAGCCACGCCACGCAAGAAAGTTCCCTCGCTCAGTATGCTCAAAGGCACGGTTACCATTGGTGGGGCCCAGGCCGGTGTTTCAGCGCTGACCGGCCCCAACGGCTGGAACGCCATCGGTTTTGCCGAGCTGGAAGTGTTTGATCCTCTGGCTGAGTCCCCCGCGCTGATGGCACCGGGCGATCGTATCCGTTTTCTGCCGCAGAGGATTGAACTGTGATCGAAATTGAACAGAGCGGCGCCCTGAACACCGTTCAGGATCTGGGGCGTTTCAACTTCCGCCATATGGGTGTCTCGGTCAGCGGCGTAATGGACCCGTTAGCGTTACGTGCGGGTAATCTGCTGCTCGGCAATGAAGAAAATGCCGCCGCCATTGAAGTTCAGCTGTTCCCATTCCGTGTACGTTTTTTGCAGGACAGCAGCATTGCGGTAACAGGTGCGGATTGTCGCGCCACTTTAGACGGTGTGCCGTTGCTGCCCTGGTGGGGCTGCGGCGTGCGTGCCGGACAGGTGCTGGAAATGCGTTACCCGCGCAGTGGCGCACGCGGTTATCTCTGTATAGCAGGCGGCATTGATGTGCCAATGGTGCTGGGATCGCGCAGCACGGCACTGCGCGGCGGCTTTGGTGGTTTGGAAGGCCGCCCACTGCAGCGTGGCGACCGCCTGGCGCTGGGTGAAACACAAGCTTCCCCATTGCCCACCAGCGGTATCGGCATTGAGCCGCCCGACAGCGCCCTGCGTGCACATTTCCCGCGTAACAGCGCAGGTGAGATTCAGTTGCGCGCCATTCCATCCGGCGAATATCCCTTGTTTGCTGCCGATGCCGGTCGCTTCTGGCAGCAATCATGGCAGGTCTCCAATCAAAGCAATCGCACCGGATATCGACTGGCGGGCGATCCGATTTTCCCGTCACAAACCATTGAGATGCGTTCTTACGGGCTCATACCTGGCATTGTGCAGGTGCCGCCCGGCGGCGAGCCGATCATTCAGCTCAGCGATGCCAACACCGCAGGCGGTTATCCCAAGATCGCCGGGGTGATCGAGCAGGATTTGTGGCGTTTAGGACAGGTATTACCCGGCCAATCGATCCAGCTGATCCAGAGCGATACGCGTGAGGCCATCGCCATCGAGCAACAGGTCGCAGGCTGGCTGAGCCGCTTACGTGTGAGCTGCCCACCGCTGCGTAAAGCGTTAACCGCATAATTTTCCGAAGGAACCCAAACCATGAAGATTGATGTGAACTCCGATATGGGCGAAGGCTTCGGCGTTTATCAACTGTGCGATGACGCCGCGCTGATGAAAGTGGTCTCCTCAGCCAATATCGCCTGTGGATTCCACGCCGGCGATCCGGCGATCATGACCCGAATGGTGCGACTGGCGAAAGAGAACGGTGTCGGCATTGGTGCACATCCGGGCTTGCCCGATCGTCAGGGTTTTGGTCGTCGCGAACTGCCGTTCAGTGCTGAAGAGATCTGCCAGCAGGTGGCTTATCAACTCGGCGCGCTGACAGCGATTGCTCAGGCAGAAGGCACGAAGGTGTCGCACTTTAGCTTCCACGCTGCGATGGGCAATATCGTCAATCGCGACGAGGCATTAGCGCAGCAGGTGATGACGCTGATAGCACGTATCAATGCGGATCTGATTGTGTTCGCACAACCCGATACCATCATTGAGCGAGCGGCACAGGCAGCGGGCTTGAAAACCCTGACGCTGTTTCTCGCCGACCGCGCCTACGATGCTCAAGGGCGCTTAGTGCCGCGCGGCATTGCCGGCTCGGTGATCAAAGAGGAAACGGCGCTGCGTGCCCGCGTGCGGCAGTTCCTGCAGCATGGCACTGTCACCACCTTCGAAGGGGAAGTGATAGCTGTCCGCGCGCGTTCGATCCTGGTGCACAGCGATACGCCAGGCTCCCTGGCCCTCGCCAGCATCGTACGCAGTGAAATCGAAGCCAGCGGCCATCAGGTGGCACCGGCGGCAGAAGTGCTTGCTCAGTAACGTTTTTTCATCGCCCAAATAAAAATGGCTGCCCTTCGGCATAATGCTTGTCAGTTAAGATCT
>NZ_JZRD01000044.1:0-8482 GCF_000963995.1 Pantoea sp. SM3 | reverse complement strand
GTCAATTGCGTCGGAAAGCGTCGGTGCCGGCTGCAGGCGCAGGCTGTTGAGGAAGTTCAGCCAGGCTGCGCTGTAGTCAGAGAAGTAACGGCTGGTGAGCCGCGCTTCCAGCGCTTCGGGTGAGGACGCATCACCGGCGGGCGGCGGTGCATCGCTGAGTACCCAGTCCATCTCCTCACGCCGCTCCCGCGCCACTTTTTCAATGGCGGGTTTAACGCCATCTTCCCAGGCCTGACGGGTGAACATGCCGGGCACCACTTCATCGGTGGTAAACAGGCGACCCGCATCCGTATCGCCGGTCATATCGGCCAGCCGCATATCGGCATACTGTCGGGCGACCTGTGAGAGCACCCGCTGATACTGGCGGGACTCGCTGTTGGTTACCCCCATCTGACGTACCAGCAGGGTGCGCACCTGCCTGACCAGCTCCGGGTCTGCTTTCAGCGCCCATTCGGGGTGAGAGATGAGATTCTCTGCATAGAAAGCCAGCAGCGGACTGCCGGCGCCCTGCCAGTACGCGTTATCCAGACCCTGCCGCTGCACCCAGTTCTGCATCAGCGACTGGCTGAACCAGCTGGGGTCCATACGTTCAGGGCGTGTCAGCATCAGATACAGCCTGAGCTGCGTGTAGGCCTGCTTTGACTGCGTTTCGCGCAGCGGGCTGTCGGGTGCGAGTGCCGCGAACGTATTCAGGCGGCCTAGCAGATGTTCAGCCGCCGCATCACGCAGCAGCGGCAACGCTGCTTCGCCATAGCGCGGCCAAAGCGCCGTTAGCAGCGCTTCATTCTGATTGAGGCCCAGGCGGCTATACCACGGCTCAGCGTGCTCAACCCGGTACTGCAGGCGCTCGATGGTTTTCTGCAGCACAGCCAGTGACGCCAAACGCTGCGGCAGAGGCTGGCGGGCATCAACCACCTGCTCCGTCTGCGCCTGCACTTCATCAATCACGCTGCGGTTGGCCAGAAAGGATACCAGCATACCCGCCCCCCAAAGCACCACTAGCGCGTAGGACACAGCGGCCAGAACAACCGCCCAGGAAAGCCCCGGACGTACCGCGCGCAGATGCGACGGCAGATGTTTAAGCGAAGCCGGTATTGCATCCCAGCGATTATCCCACCCCCAGTGGTGCGGCATGCTGTGTTGCGCGCCAGCTGAAGGCGTGCTGAACACCATGCCAGCCAGCGGCAGCGGACGAAAAGGGTTGTGCAGCGGCGTGAGCAGCGCAGTCAGCGATCCCGGCTCACGTACCAGCTGGTCAGCTAGGCTCAGCAGAAATCGATGTTCCGAACTGCCTGCGGCCTGCTGAATGCCCTGAGTGATAAGCTTTTCAGCCAGTTCGGCGCATAACGCAACGGCATTTCCGGCATCCGGCATCATACAGCCAACCGCCTGCGTCTGGCGTCCCGGCTGCTCGCCCGCGCGTAGATGTAGCGACCAGACGAATAGCGGCAGTCGCCAGCCCAGGGCCTTATAGTGAGCCGCCAGCTCATGAACAGTAGCATCTATTGCAGCGGCGGAAGGCAGCTCGGCTGGAGGCGAACCGTTAACAACGGCGAGGCGATCGGCAGCCGAAGTCACCCAGACCAGCGCATCGGCGGGCCTGCGCCGCAGGCGCTTCAGGGCTATTAGCCAGTTCTGATCGGAATATGAAGCCGTGTCACCTCCCCACAGCAGCAGCGTGCCGCTATCTTCCTGCCAGAGCTGCTCAGGCAGGCCAGGCGTCAGACGCTCCACATCCGCTACGCTACCAGTAATCAGCAGGATACGGATTTTGCGTTTCCAGAAGTGGCCATATTGTGTGCGGAGAACCTGCCTGAGGTGCTCAAGCAAAATATTGTGATTTTGAACAGATGTGCTTTTAGTCTGTTGTAATGGCGAATCATTTTCTAATACCTGTTCAGGCTTATAGGGCTTTTGACCTTCATTGCATAATCTTTTCTGATAGAGATAAAAAATAAAAACTGCCATCATTAAGAAAATAATACTACATCCCCAAATGACCCAAACAGATTCTCTACTCACCCCTAACGCATCTATATTTCTTCTTAAAGTGTAAATCAGAAATGCGCTTACACATTCTAGCGCGACAACAAATATTGCATAGCCAGTCACGCTAAAACCGCATGTGGATTGCTTAGTTTTTTCCATCATAAAATAACATCCCTGTAACCAGACAAATTGAATAAGTGCCATCTCTATTGCCACAAATTAACAATTGCGCTTCTTCAGATTGAATCGCAGCTTCTGTTATTAATGACAACGATGTAGGGAAAGATAGTGGACCAGGAGGTCCAAACGAATGATTGATCACTAAAAAAGGATGTCGGGGAGGAAGCGACCATTTATTTGAGTGGGCATACTGTGCAAGCTCGATCTGAGCTTTTTCTTCAATTCCTGTCAACCATACACATTTGATATCAGAACTTTTAAGATTGTTATATTCAACCAGCACATCCAGAGACTGAGTTAGTGATTCTGAATGCAAAAACCTTCCAACACCCGCTTGTGCATTCAATGAATAGATTTTTATTGTCTCTTTGCTGCATATCAACTTTGCAGAAATAAATTCACTGTACTCAGCTTCACGCGAGTTAGACCAGTCCTGTAAGGTAATAATCAATGTCAACCCTTGGATCTTGCGTGACTCTTTCCCTGAAAAAAAGTCATCAGCGGAGCTTAGAAACGCTGGAATTAGATCCCATTGTCTATACACAGCTTGAGAAACTAATTGGATATCATGATTTTTTGTAGTCAATACGACAATATCATATAAGATGTTTCGATAATCCGAAACCTGATCCTCAATTTCTTTATCCAAAAAATCAAATTTAGCATTGAGCGTGGCAAATTTAGTATGCAACCCTCGCCCTTTCTGGGGGTATGCAGGAATATCAGGAAGAGCACCAGTTAACGCCAGACTTCCTTTTAGTTCAGGACATATAATGACATTCGCTATTATCGGTCTTTGCCACATAGCCCAACGTTGCCATTGAGTCTTAGTATATTGTGTTTGTATATCCCACAATATTGCCACATTCGAAGATTGCTCATACCGAAATAATGCTACTCCTAGAAAACAAAACCAGATTAATAATGAGGGAAGCAGTCCATTGATAAATACATCTAAAAATGTTCGGGCGTGAAACAGAAAGATAGTGATTGATGTGCCAGAGCCTACCAACACAAAAAGAACAGTAAGCCAGAATTTCTTTGATGGAGGGTTCAATACTTTTTTATGTGGGATATTCGGAATCGGCCAATTCATCTTATTTACTCAACCCTTTCGTTTCTAAAACTAATGATTCTACAACCGCACTCACAAACACAGTCATGTACAACCACCTGAACGCCGTTATTAAATAATGTTGGATCGCCTTGCTGAATCTGATTAGTTCCATGTAGTGGACATGAAACCCTATCACCAACTAATGCAACCTGAATTCCTTCAACATACATAGTAGATGAGGCCGTTATTACCTCACCACCATGGGTGGTTGCATCACCCAGACAAGTTAATGCTGGCATAATCTTCACCCTTTAATTAAACAAGAAATAACTGAATGCAAAAAAATGAAAGTGCACTTTCATAACTATGAACCCCTTATAATTATAAAAGCCACAAACATGCCAAAAACATATCCTCCATGCAAAAGACAAGATAACAGACTGTACAGGCCAACACGCCCATCCTTATTCTTTCTAATAACCAAAAACACTATCGACCACAAATAAAAAAGACATGAAAAAAGCATAGATGAGTAATATATGATTATCCTATATATATCGCCGCCCAAAAAAAACGACTCTGAACGGTATACTTCAAAGTCAAAAAACTGCAAGATAACCATTGCAAACGCACCGATAAAAAAAGACACAAAAGGTATTCTCTCGGAAATTGAAGAATCCCGAGAGACTACCATCACTCCTTTTATTTTCATGATTCACCCTCGCAAAAAAAAATAATTTCAACGATTAAGCCATGTGGATCATCAACAAAGCAATGAACTCAAGAGATAAATATCTCAATAGCTTACCCATCATATTGATATTACATCGATAGATTTCGGCTACACCAGGCACTGGAAAGATAAGGAGAGTTTATTTTAACTTCATGAGCTCATTTACTCTCAAAAACGATGACAACTCCATTCGATAAAAACAGAAACATCACCCCAAATAATAAATGATATTAATTCAACACCCATATGAATACCCAAGCTGCTTTCTGTAATACTCAGATAGCTGCTAAATATATCAATCATTCACTCAGTAACTTCTTCAGAAAGCATTATTTCTTAATCGAAAAGAATGAGTTATACGATCCCATATTTCCACTATTTCAGCATTATTGTAAGTCGGCGGGGGCATAGCATGATTATTTAATGTCAGGTCAAGATTGGGGTTTTTGAAGTCCGCTGTTTTCTCATTGGCTATAGCGGTAAACAATAACTGTGCAGAGGCGTCATCAGGCGACGTTTCTGACGGAGCTGTGGCAAGCCATTCACTTGAATCAAACCCGGCAATCTGTGTTTTACCCTTACGCAGTGTCCGGGCATTAATTTGATTCAAATAAGACTCAATTTCACCGCTTCGCTCCAGCATATTGGCGCTTTCTTTTAAGGCATTATTGCTCCAGACTGTAAACGAAAAGACCGGATTATGCGGATAGACAAAGGTAATATCCTCCTTCGCTAGCGCGCTTCCGTCGCGGATAAACCCTTCTGAAATACAGGCCCCCGGCTGTGTCGGGATTTCATCGTCTTTACGTCCGCTCAGGCGAGACATCAGATCTTGGAGCTCTGCAATTTTCTGTGGCTTATCATTGGCCATCCAAGCGGGTCTACCAACCTCTTTGCGTAACCAAAACTCACGTTCTTTGGCAAATTTTTGGTCCGAGTAATCGGTAATGTTCTGAGTGAGAATAAACGCCACTCCGTCTACGTACAGGTGCCCTTCCAGAATGCGCCCAAAACCCGGCACGCTCTCATTTTTATTACGATCAAATATCACCGCATTCTCACTAACCCGGTACACCTGCTTGAGAAAAGGCTGATCCACTTTTCTTACTGTGTGTCCGTTTTGTAGCTCCTGTTCGCGTCTCCGGATACGCTGTTCAAACGCTGGACGGTAGAGCCGTTTGCTGCTGATACTGACCTCATTAATCTGGGCGCTGTCCGTCAGAGTATTTTCAAATGAGGCCGGAACCTCAAACATATAACGCCCTACGCACTGGGCTTTCGTGGTGGCAAAAAGAGTATCGACCATACGTTTTTCCTTGTCCGTTAACGCCGACGGCGTATGCACAAATGTCACATAGTTGTAAATATAGAATCCTGCTGCCAGCAGCACCATCGCCAGAGGGATAAGCAGTTGAAGAAGAAATTTTTTCATGGTGTAGGCACCTGCTGCACGATTTTCACCACCGAGCGGATTGTGAACATCAGGGCATCTGACAGCTCGCGGTCAACCGAACGGGAACGGTCTGCCGGGGCAACGGCATAGGCCCCTTCATGGTTAACATCAGTTGCCAGCACACCTCGAATTCGGGGGGACGTCGTGCGGATAGCCGTAACCGGTACCGTGCCGTCTCCAGGCGTTCCCGCAGAAATCAGCTCATGGGTTCTCAACGAGGATAACTCAAGAGGTTTTCCATCATCCTTCCTCACCCTTTGAGCTTCCTTCACGCGCACAGGAATATTTTCCTTCCACGTCAGGAACTCGTCAGACGGATTGTCCGCACTCGCACCGTAAAACAGCCAGGTCTGCGGATGGTATTTGCCGTTCAACTCTTCAATGAATTCTTTAACTTCCTCATTTATCCTCGTTTCATATTTATTCCACTCATCTTCAGTGTTACCCAGCAGCAAATCCTGCTCACACAGCCGCCACCAAGCCGCTTTATCCAGATAAATCTCCTTATAAGGATCATCCAGTGGCAGGGACTGGCGGGAATTAGCCCCTTCTATTCTCAGCCAGCCCGAACCATAAGTCCTGCTCGGTAAAAGCTGTAACGGACCGGGGGACTGCGCCAGTACCGGCATCAGCTTTTCTGCATTATCCCCGATAATCATCCCGGTAACGCCCCTCTCACCGATTTTCATCCGCCGGTAGGCCGTTGGTGAGCCAAGGTCCGGCATCACCCCGTGCACTATCCCCAGTATATTTTCCTGTCCGTTCATGTTTTCTGAGTAGTGCCGGGCAACCAGTCCCCCCATTGAGTGGGTGACCAGAATGACTTTATTTACCGCCAGACGGCCGTGGTAGTCCCTTAGTACCTTACCGATATACGCGCCCAGCAACATCGCTGAATCCGCATTGGACTGAAGCCAGTTGTAACCAAAAACGTGCACTGGATATAAAAATCTATAACTGTGTGCCGCTTCATCAGCAGTTAAAACCTGTTCTATCGGTTCATCTCCTATTCTTACACCTACAAAACGCTGCCGTGTCGTCTGCATCTGAGCCTCTCTGAAGTAATTGTCCATCAGGATGTCATCATCGTTGAGCAGGTATTGCAGCCGATCTAGTGCCTTCCCATAGCTCTTATAAAATGCACTTCCCCATCCTCTTTCACGTCGGGAGCTGAATTTTATATCTTCCATGGCTTCGTTGAATATTTCGCCACTGTCATCCACAGTAGTAGTCCTCGGATCAAGAAGAAACTTCCTTTTCTCCGCGCTAGCCATCGGCCATTTGCCAAGCGATGTAGCACTGAACTGCCAGACTTCACTATTTTTGTTTTTCAGATTTGACCCCATTACCCCCGGAATAAAAATAACCGGGATCACTTTTTCAGGCGGCGCGAGGCATAGCGCCAAATGTTCTTTTTCTTTTTTTTGGGGAATGATTTGATAATGAAAGCTCCCATTTCCATCCCAGATGGGACGATGGTAAGACCGATTATTTTCGTCCATGCATTAACCTCCAGTTATTAATCGCCATAACAAAAATTATTACTCACCCTGATAATACTTGGCATTAAGTGTTGATAATTAAATAAATCACAGACAGCCCACATTAGAATAAAATTCCACGATATATTTTAAGTAAGTTGGTGGTTTGTTGCCTTGCCTTGCCTTGCCTTGCCTTGCCTTGCCTTGCCTTGCCTTGCCTGATATTCATTAGCATTAATGAATGATGGAGTTTTACTAAGATTTAAATTACCACCTTGAGAGATTCCTCGTCATGTGTTCTTAATTACTTTCACCACCCCCATACAAATACCTTTATATTGTACTGATTGCCCAGTTGCATCATTAGCGATTTTACTGTTGCCATTAATACTTAAAATGCTAATACTTTGCCCTCTAATAGGAGGGTTATAAAACGGCCTAGTCATAATGGGAGTAATTCCGAACTCGGACTGACTCCATGTTTGCGCCATCTCACTGGCACTCTGGCCCCCAAACTTTTGCCACACTGCCGCTCGTTGAATGATTTTATCTGGAGCACCGCACTCAACTTCTCCATTTCCAATCCTCAGATAAGCACCACCACTACCGATTAAAAGAATTTCCTTAGAAGCGCGAATAATTATTTTTCCTTCGCTGCTGCTTATTCTCACATCTTTGAGAGCATCCAAAGTTACTTCATCTCCCTGCGCCTGAATTTCCACTTTACCTTTAGCCGCAAAAATTTTAATTCCTAAACTCTGAGCAAATAAACTAATAACACTTCCAGCGGCGACTCTGAATGCTTTAATAATACTGAAGTCTGCATTACTTCCACTGGTTGCGATCAGATTCTCTCCAGCAGATATTTGCAGACTCTTTGGGGTTGTCTGGGCGATACCGTGAGGAGCAGACATTAATAGAACAGACTGCTTTAGTTCTTTCAAAGCATCATTGAGGAGTGCCTTTTGGCTTTGTAGATCAGCAAGCTCTGCTTTGGCCACTTCAGCCGCACTTCGCAGTGATTCGGTTAAGCGCTGAGCCTGCTGAAGTTCATTTACCGCCGCTTGCATTGCCAACATATTTCCTTCAGCGTGTGACTGCTCATCAGCGCTGATGAAAATTCCAGCCCCGCCGCGAATAGAAATATGTTTATCGGTACGTAACTCTGCACCTTCCCCACGCAACGATCTTGAAGCATCAACGTTATGACCAAGGTTAAGCTGCGTCTTCCCCCCATACTCCGTGCTGAGCTTGATATGCTCCTCACCCCGCTTGTCCTCCATGCGCAACTTGTTCAGGCCAGCCGTGCGGATTACGTTGCGGGTACTGTTTTTCTCAGTAACGTGATCAACATGACGAGAATCATGCAGCGCATGAGCAATGTAGGGCTGGTCCGGGTCCCCCTCACGAAACGCTATGGCCACCTCCGTTCCCTGTATCAGCGGGAAATGGAAGCCGTACCCATCCCCGCCGTAAGGCTTCGCGAGGCGAACGGGCATACTTTCAAGACCGCGATCCTTTCCCTCTTCGTCTGCATCAAACACCACACGGTATAACCCGGATGCATCCTGCCAGGCATAGATGTCGTT
>NZ_JZRD01000043.1:0-38540 GCF_000963995.1 Pantoea sp. SM3 | reverse complement strand
CAGGCTTAACTGACTGGCATTAGGAATTTATCCCGCCCTTTCTTTTAGCTTTTTACCGCGTAATTACATTGATACCAGGCTTTCTTTAATCCGGGCAGATGGCTGTCCTGTGCCGGCAGCGATTCCACTTTATCAAATCCACGTTGGTTGCAATAATTCGCCAGATCGACTTCCATCGCATCTCTATTAAACGTTTGCGGGTCATAACGATATTGCACGGTATTTGAGCTTTTATCTTCATCGACACGTTCAAATCCACCGGGTTTGCTGACACTACAACCGGCCAGCATAAAAAGCGCGAGTGCGCTAATCAGCATTTTTTTCATTAGGGTGTCCTCTTCCAGGCGAAGCAGTCTAAATGCCTATGCCGCACGCATCTATAGGAAACTGGCGCGAAATAGTCATTTTGAAAAAGTTTTTACCAATCAAATCAATAAAACCAAACGGTTTTTCATATCACCTAACCGATGCCATGATGCTTTCAGACAGCACGAAGTCTGCACCACACCAGGTGACACGAGAAAAACAAACGGAAAGTGACCATTATGCCCGCGCTGAGCGGGCTTTTTTTTACGCGTAAACCTAACCGGTAAGGCTGACCATTTTACGCAAAAGGTTGGCGGACTGTTTGGCAGGCAATGCGAGAATACCACTGTAAAGATCAATCGACATGGCACACATGGCGCTGCGATCGACGGCAGTATCAGCAGGCATGTTGAGTTGCTGAAGTTTATCACCCCACTTGCCGTAAAGTTTCTCCACGACGCTTTGCAAATCACGTTGTGCGCCCTGCTGATCAATCGGACGCTCTTCGCCGGTGCTGTTTTGCAGGAGCAAATCTAACGCCTGTGCATCACGCTGGTATAACGTTGGTGACAGCGCTTGTTGCAAATTGATGCCGCCATTTACCTGCGGGTAAAGGAAGCGGAAGCAGCGTTGTGGCTCCGGTTGCTGCAGTGCCTGCATCTCCTGCACTGACACGCGCAAATAATTGAGCAGCGTTTCGTCGTCTGCACGCGCCATACGCTGATTTACCAGATCCATTAACCATCCACGCAACTCGCCCAGTGCCTGATCCGCAGGCACCCCTTCCATACGCTTGTGCAGCAACTCACGATTAAGCATTTGCCACAGCGCTGGCTCCTGTGTTTTTAACTGACGATAGCCTGGCGCGAGGCTTAATTGGTTTGCCACCTCGGTTTCCAGCGCCTGTCGCTCCTGCCGTGGATGCAACCAGCTGAACCACAGCATATTCGCCAATACGAGTGGCAGTAAAAACAGCACGAGCCCCTGCCATAAGCGCAGTGCGGTGGTGCGAATCAGAACGATGATAATCACCGCCAGCAGCGCAAACGCCGCCAGCGTGATAGGTAAGAGGGAAAACATGGAGCGTGATTAATCCTTGCGAACGTCAATCAGAACCGGGCAGTTGGCGCGCTCAATCACAGCCGCACTCACAGAACCTTTAAGTAAGCGATTGAAAGGAGAGAGATGACGGCGACCGATGATGATCATGCTGGCCTTCAATGCATTGGATTGTGCCACAATGGTTTCCGCTGCTTCACCGGCCAGAATCAAACCTTTGGCAGCCACACCGGCACGCAGTAGCGGTGCCAGGGCGTGGCGCACCACCATTTCAGCGGTGTTTTGTTCATCTTTTGCCGCGACGAAATCATCCGGATCTTCGCCCGCATCGATTTCGATCGGTTGATTGCAGGAGGAATAAGTGGGATCGACACAGCACAACACCGTGACCTGAGCCTGTTGTGCCAGCGCCTGTTCAATAGTTAACGCGATGACTTTTTCTGCCACCGGTGAGTTATCGATGGCCATCAGCAAGGTTTTCATCAGTTGGTTATCCTTCCACAGCGGTCATTTTGCCAATTTCGCGAATCAGCGCCTCTTTGCATTTCATGATTTCATCACGATAGCGTGCTTCCTGTTTATGAAAACGCGCCGTCGGCACCAGCAGCGAAATGGAGAAGCGACCAAACAGCGTGTCGATCGCCACCGCCATGGTGGAAATGCCTTCCAGCGTTTCGCCACGATCGATGGCCAGACCGCTGTTACGCACTTCAGCAATCAGCTCCAGCAGCTGCGGCAGGGTTTTCACCGTCATTTCGGTCAACTCTTTATAGGCTTCGCCGACCATCACTCGCACATCTTCATCACTTTCCAGTGCCAGCAGTGCGCGACCGCCTGAAGTGCTATAGAGCGGGAGATTCAATCCGATGCGTGGCACCACGCGCAATTCCCGGGATGCCACCACATAGTGAACAATCGCCAACTGCGTGCCACTGGCGCGCGCCAGCGAGACGGTCTCGTTAATATCGGCTGAGAGTTGTTCCAGAAACGGCCGGACAATTTCGACCACATCACTGTGCACGCTGGAAATTAGTTTGAGCAGAGCCGGTCCCAGACGCAGCCCGCCTGCCCCGCTGCTGCGCACCAGTTGCGCACTGTCGAGTGCGGCGATAATACGCTGCACCGTTGAACGTGGCAGATCGACCACCTGCGCAATTTCGCCCAGACTCATGCCACCCGGATGTTCACCCAGCGCATTCAGAATTTTTGCCGCACGCGCGATGACCTGAATGCCACCCGCTTTTTCATCCTCACGGCTTGAGGGAAGTTCAACCATTGTGCGTTCCTTTTTGGCCTGCCCTACTTTAGCGCGAATGACCGCACTTTTACACCCTGTATCACATTGCAATACATCATACCGAGATGTAAGATGCGACATGTATCACATCGCAATACACTGCATCAATAATAAAACGAGACACCTGCTATGAACGCCCAGCCTGTTGCGGCTCCGGCTCCCCATCCGTTTACCCTGCGCCTGGCGCTGGGGTTGGTTGGCGTGCTGATTGCTGCGCTCACCTCCGGATTAAATGACCGCGTGACGGATATTGCGCTGGCGGATATCCGTGCCGCTATCGGCATTAGCTACGATCAAGGCAGTTGGATCATCTCCGCTTATCAGGCCGCAGAAGTGGCCGCGATGATGATCGCACCGTGGTTTGCCGTGACCTTTTCCCTGCGTCGATTTGCTCTGGTTGTTTCCGCTGGCTTTATGCTGTGCGGTTTACTGCTGCCTTTAACGCCGAACGCCACACTCTTTATTGCGCTGCGTGTGATGCAGGGGTTGTTTGGCGGTGCATTGCCACCGTTACTCATGACCGTAGCACTGCGATTTCTGCCGCCGCCGATCAAGCTTTATGGCCTTGGTGCCTACGCGCTGACCGCCACCTTTGGTCCCAATCTCGCCGCCACGCTCGCCGCTTTCTGGACCGATGAGGTGAGCTGGATGTTTGTGTTTTGGCAGGTCATCCCCAGCATGCTGATCGCCATGCTGCTGATTGGTTGGGGCTTACCGCAAGACCCGCTGCGCTTCGAGCGTTTCAAACAGATCGATCTTTTCGGCATGCTCACCGGCTGCTCAGGCATGGCACTGCTGATTCTGGCGCTGACGCAGGGCGAACGTCTCGACTGGCTCAGTTCACCGCTGTTTGCGGCGCTATTATTGAGCGCGCTGGCATTGCTAACTGTGTTCTTTATTAATGAATGGTTTCACCCGCTGCCACTGTTCAAACTCCAGATGCTGCGTCGTCACAATCTCACGCACGGATTGCTGGCGCTGGCAGGTGTCTTGATTTTGTCACTTTCCGGATCGGCGCTGCCTTCAGCTTATCTTGGCCAGGTGGAGGGATTTCGCACGCTACAGTTTGCGCCGCTGGCGTTAACCATCGGCTTGCCGCAATTACTGATCGCCCCGCTGGTGGCGGCACTGCTGAATATCCGCTGGATTGATTGCCGCTGGATGCTGACCGCTGGCGTGGCGCTGCTGGTGATCTCCTGCCTGGTGGGCATGCATATCACCAGCGACTGGGCGCGGCAAAATTTCTGGCTAATCCAGATTTTGCAGGCCTTCGGTCAACCGATGGTGATTTTGCCGGTATTGATGAGTGCGACCAGCGTGGTTGCGCCACCGGAAGGCCCTTTTGCCTCCGCGATGTTTAATACAGTGCGCGGCTTCTCGAGCATTGCCGCCAGCACCCTGGTGGGATGGTTTATCAGTCACCGGGAACAGTTTCACTCCAGCGTGCTGGTGGGCAATGCCGCCAGTCGCCCCTGGCTGATGACCGCGCCCAGCAGCGCCCAATCCAGCAGCAGTTTTCCTTTATTACCTGATGGCAGCGCCAGTAGCGCAGAGAACCTTAGCGGTTTCGCAACGTTACTGAAACATCAGGCGATGGTGCTTAGCCTGAGTGACTGTTATCAGATGCTGATTGGCTTCGCTGCCCTGCTGCTATTGCTGACTGCCTGGCTGCCAAAACGTGTCTGGCCGCCACAAACCCTGATTCAACCTGTTACGACGACGTCGAGATAACTGATATGCAAGCTTTTGCTTTGAAAAGAACAGTACTGTTGAGTGCCCTATTAATCGTGTTACTGGCCATGGCTTTTTTTGTCTGGTCATCAATGACCGGGAATGATCACCGCACGGATGATGCTTACGTCAATGCGGATTACACTCTGGTGGCACCCAAAGTGTCCGGCTATATCGCCAGTGTGAATGTGCAGGATAACCAGCGAGTAAAAGCGGGCGAACTGCTGGCCACACTGGACGATCGCGATTACCGCGTGGCGCTGGAAACGGCGCAGGCGAATTTGCAGGTCAGCGATGCCAAACGCCTGAGCAGCCAGGCTCAACTGGAGCAGCAGCAATCAACGATTGATGAAGCCAAAGCGACCTTAGCGGCGAGCCAGGCGTCAGCGCAATATGCCGGACAGAGTGCGGCGCGTTATAACCAGCTGTATAAAAGCGGCACTATTGCTGCTGATGAGCAGCAGAAAGCCAGTTCAACTCAGCGTTCAGCATCCGCTGCGGTGCGCCAGAGTGAAGCGGCGCTGGCAGCCGCAATGAAACAGGTTGGCGTGTTGCAAGCGGCCGTGCGTCAGGCAGAAGCCGATGTGACGGCGGCGCAGGCCAGCGTGGATCAGGCGAAATTAAATCTTTCTTACACGCGGATTGTGGCACCAGTAGAGGGTATGGTGGGTCAGCGTTCGGTGCGATTGGGCGCTTACGTCAGCGCCGGAACCCGTTTGCTGGCGGTGGTGCCCTTACAGCAAACCTATATCACCGCCAACTATCTTGAAACTCAACTGGCAGATGTCCAGCCAGGGCAGAAAGCGGTAGTGAGAGTCGATGCATTGCCTGGCAAGACCTTTACCGGTCATGTCGACAGCATTGCACCGGCGACAGGCGCGACCTTCTCCGCCATTTCACCGGACAATGCCACCGGTAATTACACCAAGGTCGTGCAGCGTTTACCGGTGAAAATTGTGCTGGATGCCAACCAACCCGATCTGGCACAACTGCGTGTGGGCATGTCCGCGATACCGGAAATTGAAGCGCGATGAAAATGTGAGCAATCTCTCAGAAATGGCCTATTTATTTTCGGATCGATTGCGCGTAAATTAGCGCTCGATCCTGTTCTGAGTTCGCTTGGAACCACCTGAGAAGAAAGCGTGCAGCGGTTATGAACTTCACCTTTCTCTTATTCTGTTCGGGTTACGCTGGAGTGGGATCACCAGCATGGTAACCGCTCAGAGGAGTCATTTTGTGAGATACGCTTTGATGGGAGTTTCTTTCTTCCTGTTAATCTGGGTAGGCACCTTCGTGCTGATGCTCAAATAAATCCTGCCAGGCGGGGCGACCAAAGTCGCCCTTCTTAGTTTTACTCTTCTTCTTCCAGCGTTTTTACCGTTCCCGGCAATATGCCATCCGCGCGGAACATCGCTTTGATGCCACGTACCGCCTGACGAATACGATCGCTGTTTTCAATCAGGGCAAATCGCACATGGGTGTCACCGTAGTCACCAAAGCCGATGCCCGGTGAGACGCACACTTTGGCTTCCTGCAACAGCAGTTTAGCGAACTCCAGCGAACCGAGATGCGCGTAGTGATCGGGGATTTTCGCCCAGACGTACATCGATGCTTTCGGCAGATCGACCATCCAGCCCGCCTCATGCAGGCCTTTCACCAGCACGTCACGACGGCGTTTGTACTGTTCAGCGATATCACGCACGCATTGCTGATCGCCTTCCAGTGCGGCAATCGCCGCAACCTGCAGTGGGGTGAAGGTGCCATAATCGTGGTAACTTTTGATGCGCGCCAGTGCAGACACGAGCTCTTTGTTACCCACCATAAAGCCGATACGCCAGCCTGCCATGTTGTAGCTTTTTGACAGGGTAAAGAATTCCACCGCTACATCGCGCGCGCCCGGCACCTGCATAATCGACGGCGCTTTCCAGCCATCATAGGTGATGTCGGCGTAAGCGAGGTCGTGGATCACCAGCACGTTGTACTGTTTCGCCAGCGCGATCACCCGTTCGAAAAAGTCGAGTTCAACACACTGTGAAGTGGGATTGGATGGGAAGCCGAGGATCATCATCTTCGGTTTCGGGTAACTTTCTCGGATGGCGCGTTCAAGCTCGTTGAAGAAGTCAACGCCTGCCACCAGCGGGACGGAACGCACTTGCGCACCGGCGATCACCGCGCCGTAGATATGAATCGGATAGCTCGGATTTGGCACCAGTACGGTGTCGCCATGATCGAGCGTCGCCAGCATCAGGTGTGCCAGCCCTTCTTTGGAACCGATGGTGACAATCGCTTCTGATTCGGGATCGATCTCCACCTGATAGCGATCTGCGTACCAACGCGAGATGGCGCGACGCAGGCGAGGAATGCCTTTCGAGGTGGAGTAACCGTGCGTGTCTTCGCGTTGCGCTACCTGACAGAGTTTTTCCACGATGTGTGGCGGCGTAGGGCCATCTGGGTTCCCCATCGAGAAATCGATGATGTCTTCGCCACGCCGACGCGCAGCCATCTTCAATTCAGCGGTGATGTTAAATACATACGGGGGAAGGCGTTCAATACGCGAGAAACGACGGGGTGTGCTGTTATCAGCCATGATGTCCTCTGGTTTACGTAGGCGCCCGGACCGTCCGAGCGACGCTGGTCACTGCGGTGACCGAAGAAAGAACATAACGCGCTGATAACAGAATTGTCGAGAGCAACAGAATATTTTTTTAATTTTGTGGATTCAGGCGACCCAGCACCCAATCGTTTACCCATTGGTCGTTTAGCAGATAATTATCCCGCAGCGTGCCCTCTAACGCGAAACCATTCTTTTCCAGAATGCGTCGGGACGGCCAATTCCCCTCTATGACCAGAGCTTTGAGTTTATGAAATTCTGCCTGTAGCAAGAAGTCGCACAGTGCCTTGAGCGCTTCACTGCCGTAGCCGTTTCCAGTGAAACGATGGCAGAGCATGTAGCCGACCTCGGCCTGCCGATAAGGCTGCCATTCGGCACTGCATCCGAACAGGCCAATGGGTTCATTGGTTTCGCGCAAGCGCGCCACCAGGCACAGCATGTGGAAGCTGGTGACTTGCCAGGGTGCGAGGCGTTCAGTAAAGCGCTGACGAATGTCGTTTTCGTCAGGGATTTCACTGACCCAGGTCATGGTGCCGGGATCTTCATGTACCGCTTTGAAGATTTGCCAGTCTTCGGGTTGTAAGCGTGTCAGGGACAAGCGAGGGGTAAGAAGTTGCATTGCTGCGCTCCGCGAAATAACTCATGGCAACATAGCAAACCGAGTCATTGACAACCAGCGTTCCGCGCAGGGATAACTAATCCTCTTTTTGTTACTCAAGTTTTCCTCTTTTTGGGAATTTAAGGAGATTGAGGGAGTTGGGAGTTGGGAGTTGGGTAAAAAGTTGCTGCTGGTTGGGTGCCAGGGCCAGAACGGACCAGCTCGATCGCAAAGACAAAACGCATCCGTGCAGATCGGCTGGGCCATCCATGGCCCAGACGCTTTGCTCTTCGGGCTGGTCCGCTCTGGCCTTGAGCTGAATGCGTTGCTGTTTCAAAAACGCGCGGAGGATGCTGGAGAAATTGGCAGGCTATTGGAAGCGTTTGCTCTTCGAGCTGGTCCGCTCTGGCCTTGAGCTGAAGGCGTTGCTGTTTAATACCACGCGGTGGAAGCTGGAGAAACTCGCTGGCTATTAGAAGCGCTTTGATATTCGGGTTGGTTTGTTTTGGGCATGAGCTGAAGGCGTTGCTGTTTAACACCGCGCGGAGGATGCTGGAGAAACTCGCTGGCTAGTAGAAGCGCTTTGATATTCGGGTTGGTTTGTTTTGGGCATGAGCTGAAGACGTTGCTGTTTAAAACCGCGCGGAGGATGCTGGAGAAATTGGCAGAAAATTGATCTAAACCATGAGAAGCGTTTTGCGGGTGTCGCGGCGCTGGCAGATCTTGATCACATTTTTTATCATAACCTCACCCAGGTTCACTCCGAGAGATGCCCTTGCCTTCCCACTTTGACATGCTGCTGGCGGTATTTGACCGCGCTGCGCTGATGCTGATTTGTCTGTTCTTCCTTACCCGCACGCGGGTATTCCGTCAGCTGCTGCAAAAAGATGAGCATTCGATCAAAGAAAAGGTGGTGGTGACGGCGATTTTCTCGTTGTTTGCGCTGTTTAGCACCTGGTCAGGCATTAACGTAGATGGCTCGCTGCTGAACGTGCGTGTGATAGCGGTGATGTCCGGCGGCATTCTGTTTGGCCCCTGGGTTGGCATCGCGACAGGGGTGATCGCGGGCATACATCGTTATCTGATCGATATGGATGGTGTCACGGCCGTGCCTTGCCTGATTACCAGTATCATTGCCGGTGTCGCTTCTGGCGTCATTAATCGCCGCGTGAGCAAAGAGCAGCACTGGCGCGCCGGTATTCTTGGCGGCATGCTGTGTGAAACCCTCACCATGGTTCTGATTGTGTTATGGGCTCGACCGATGGCACTGGGCTTTTCCATTGTTTCTGAGATCGCTTTACCGATGATTCTCGGCGCATCGAGCATTGGCTTGATTGTGCTGTTAGTGCAGAGCGTGGAAGGGGAAAAAGAGGCGATTGCCGCGCGCCAGGCCAAGCTGGCACTGGAGATAGCCAATAAAACTCTGCCGCTGTTTCGTCAGGTGAATAGCCAGTCACTGCGCCAGGTATGCGCGATTATTCGTAGCGATATTCACGCCGATGCCGTGGCCATCACCAATACCCAACAAATTCTCGCCTATGTCGGTTACGGTGAGCATAACTATCAAAATGGGGATGATGGCATCAGCCCGACTACCGCGCAGTCAATCGCGAGCGGCAAAATCATCATTAAGAATAATGATGAAGCCCATCGCACCAAAGATATTCACTCGATGCTGGTTATTCCCCTTTGGGAAAAAGGGGAAGTAACGGGCACACTAAAAATCTATTATCGTCGTGCGCATCGTATTACCGGATCGCTGAAAGAGATGGCTATAGGTTTGTCGCAAATTATCTCTACCCAGCTGGAGGTATCACGTGCAGAGCAGTTACGTGAGATGGCGAATAAAGCCGAGTTGCGCGCGTTGCAGAGCAAAATTAACCCGCACTTCCTGTTTAACGCGTTGAATGCCATCTCCTCTTCCATTCGTCTCAATCCGGATACGGCACGCCAGTTGGTGATTAATCTGTCGCGCTATTTGCGCTACAACCTTGAGCTTAACGATGACGAGCTGATCGACATTAAAAAAGAGCTGTGGCAGGTGAAGGATTACATTGCCATTGAACAGGCGCGCTTTGGCGATAAGCTCTCGATGATTTATGACATTGATGAAGATCTGCACTTCACGCTGCCAAGTTTGCTGATTCAGCCTTTGGTGGAAAATGCCATTGTGCACGGGATTCAGCCCTGCCGTGGCAAAGGTGTGGTGACGTTGAGTGTGAAAGATCTCGGGGAGAGTGTTCGTGTTGCGGTGCGTGATACGGGCGCAGGTATCAGTGAAGAGGTGATTGGCCGGGTGGCACGCGATGAGATGCCGGGTAACAAAATCGGCCTGCTTAATGTGCATCATCGGGTGAAGCTGCTTTCCGGCCAGGGTCTGAGCATCACTCGTCATCATCCGGGAACGGAAATTGCCTTCACTCTGAGCAAAAACGGTCAGCGCATGGCTGCACCGTTGAGCCATATCACGGAACCCAGCGCGTGAAAGCCATTATCGTCGAAGACGAGTTTCTTGCTCAGCAAGAACTGAGCTGGATGATCCAGCAGCACAGTCAGATCACTATCGAAGCCTGTTTTGATGATGGGCTGGAGGTGCTGAAGTATCTGCAAAACCATCGCGTCGATGTCATTTTCCTCGACATCAATATCCCTTCGCTGGATGGCATGCTACTGGCACAAAACATCAACCAATTTGCGCATAAGCCGTTGATAGTGTTTATCACCGCATGGAAAGAGCATGCGGTGGATGCTTTTGAACTGGATGCGTTTGACTACATCCTCAAGCCCTATCATGAGTCGCGTATTATCACCATGCTGAACAAGCTGGAGGCCAGCGCACAGCAGCAACTCGCACAGCCGTCTACTCAGCAAAGTGCGCCGCAAACCGTTAACCTGGTGAAAGATGAGCGAATTATCGTGACAGATATCAACGATATCTATTACGTCGAAGCGCATGAAAAACTGACGTTTGTTTATACCCGTCGCGAAGCGTATGTAATGTCGATGGCGATCAGTGAATTTTGTAGTCGCCTGCCAGAACAGCTGTTCTTCCGCTGTCATCGCTCGTACTGCGTCAACCTCAGCAAAATTCGTGAGATAGAGCCGTGGTTTAACAATACCTATCTGGTGAAGTTACGCGATTTGGATGCACAGGTGCCGGTGAGCCGCAGCAAGGTGAAGGCGTTTCGCCAGTTGATGAGGTTGTAAAGCGAGCAGCAGGACGCTGCTCGCCTGAACAGATTACAGCACGCGACCCAGTGTCTGGCGCAGATGTGCGCCCGCGCCCAGCAGGCCTGGCTGATCGTGCGTGATCATATACACCGGGATATCGACCAGATAATCACGGAAGCGGCCTTTATCTTCAAACGCGGCGCGGAAGCCGGAAGCTTTGAAGAAGTCGAGGAAGCGCGGCACAATTCCCCCTGCGATATACACGCCACCAAAGGTACCAAGATTGAGCGCCAGGTTGCCGCCGAAACGCCCCATGATCACGCAAAACAGTGACAGCGCGCGACGACAATCGATGCAGCTATCTTTCAATGCACGCTCGGTGACATCTTTCGGCTTGAGGTTTTCAGGCTCACGGCTGTCAGATTTGACGATGGCACGATAGAGATTCACCAGACCGGAGCCTGACAGCACGCGCTCTGCCGACACATGACCCAGCTCCGCGCGCAGCACTTCAAGAATCTCGCCCTCTTCTTCGCTGTTCGGGGCGAAGTCAACGTGCCCACCCTCTCCCGGCAAGCTGATCCAGCGTTTATCAACGTGCACCAAATGGCTGACGCCCAATCCGGTGCCGGCGCCATAAATGGCAATCGGTTTGCCTTCGACCGGCGCTTTGCCACCAAATTGAATCACTTCATTGTCGGTCAGCATCGGGATTGCCATCGACACGGCGGTGAAATCATTAATGATTTCCAGGCTGTCGAATGCCAAATGTTCTTTCATCTCACGCGTTGAGAATGCCCAATCGTGATTGGTCATCTCCACCCAATCACCGGTGATAGGACAGGCAATCGCGATACAGGCATGCTTAATGTCCAGCTTTTGCTCGTCGAGATAAGCACGAATCACCGCTTCAAGATTGTCGTAGTCTGATGTTGAGAATGTTTTGGCCTGGGAGATGGCACCGGTTTCCACCTCACACAGGGCGAGACGGGCGTTGGTACCGCCCACATCGCCGACCAGGGCGTATTTTGTCATTCTTCTGCTGCTCCGCTTGGGTCATAAACAATTGCAGGACACTATATAAGAGCCTGCCAATAAAACAATAACGCCCACCAGCACGATGGGCGTAAACACTTCGGGTGCGTGCCACAGCCTGACAATCAGCGGCTTCACTGTATAGAGGCAACTTTCCGAAACTGCGGGCTAATCGCGCCAGGCGTTATCGTCGTAGCCTCACGGGAAACGGACGGTGCGGAGAAACCGGAGCGTACCGGGAGTACGTAAGGATTTCAGGCGCCGCCGGGTCTAAAGTCACAAAGCGTAAGCCGGATAGCGGCTAGCCGCCGTTGCGCTGGTGCAGAGCCGCCGTGACTTTACGCAACAGCGGCGGCAGATCTTGTTTTTCCATCACCACTTCCACCAGCGTCAGGCGACGATGACGCATCAATTGCTCCATCACCGCCGTTAACTGCACCGTTTCGCTCACTCGCCAGCTTTGTGCGGCACACTGGACGCTCATCGCATGTGGCAACGCAGTCCAGTTCCACTGCGCGATGTCGTTATAGCGCTGTTCAGCGCCATGGATCGCCCGCTCAACCGTGTAACCCTCATTATTGATCAGGAAAATAATGGGCTGTTGCCCATCACGCTGCATGGAACCCAGTTCCTGGATTGTCAGCTGCGCTGAACCGTCACCGATAATCAAAATGACGCGCCGGCCAGGTTGTGCCGTTTGTGCACCAAAGGTCGCCGGTAGAGTATAGCCAATCGATCCCCATAGCGGTTGCACCAGCAATTGCGCGCCCGGCGGCAAACGCAGCGCGGCCGCACCGAAGGCGGCCGTGCCCTGATCGGCCAGGATAATATCATCCGGCTGCAGGAAGCGCTGCATCGCCTGCCAGAATGCGCGCTGACTGATTACCGCATCATCGTTTTGCTCAATTTCTTCGCAAGATGCGGTGTCAGCCAGCGCCCAATGTGCGCAGTGGCGTTGATAAACGGGCAATAATGCGGCGAGGGCTTGTGCCATGCTAAGCGGCGCAAAGCGTTCGCCCCCCACCATGGCGTGAAACGGTTGCAGGTCGATAACGCGCTCTGCAGGTAATTGCTGGGTGAAACCGGCGGTCAAGGTATCGGTGAAACGCACGCCCACGCACAACGTCACGTCCGTCTCCTCGATAGCACGGCGCACCTGATCGCTGCTGCCCTCAGCCGCATAAGTGCCAACATAACCTGACTGTTGCTCATCAAGCACGCCTTTGCCCATCAGTAATGTGGCGGCGGGAATGGCGCGCAGTTGGCGGAGTGAAAATAGCTGCGATTGCAATTGCCAACGTGAAGCGAGGAAATCGGCCAGTAACGCCACGCGCTGTGCAGGAGGCAGTAAGCGTTCAGCGGCAGCAGCAAAAGCTGTCGCAACTGCGGAGTCCTGATGGACAGGCGCAACGGGCTGGGCATCAGGCACCGTAATCTCCGTCGCCGCGACATCCACCGCCAGCAGCAGATAGCCGGGCCGGTGCTGGTCAAGCGCTTCCGCTATCACGCGGTCAATTTCTTCAGCTGCATTCTCCGCAGTTAGCACCGCGCTGGCGGTACTGACCTCTTGTGCCATGCGCAGGAAATGATGGAAGTCGCCATCACCCAGTGAATGATGTACACAGTCACCTTGCTGTTGCGCACGACTGGCTGGCGCGCCAACAATATGAATTACCGGGACATATTCGGCATAGCTGCCCGCAATCCCATTGATCGCACTCAGTTCACCCACACCAAAAGTGGTGAGCAATGCAGCAGCACCGTTGCAACGACCGTAGCCATCCGCCGCGTATGCGGCATTGAGTTCATTGGCGCAGCCGACCCAGGCAATCTCGGGGTGGGCGATAACGCTGTCGAGAAATTGCAGATTGTAATCACCCGGCACACCGAACAGATGACGGATGCCAGCTTGCTGTAAACGGTGCAGTAAATAGTCGCCAACGTTGAGGGTTTTCATCGACAGCTCCTTCTTAAGGGGATGATCGAAGTATCAGCGATGTGGCTGAATTGGCGAGATTTTCACCATCAGCGCATGGTGATTTGTGGCAAGCAATCGTTACGACGACAGAAAATTCTGTAAGTTGCGATCTTCGGCGCGTTTCGGCTTAGTGTAAACGCATACACTGCTATGCTGATGTCACTTTCTCCCTTCTTGAGACAGGAACGCTGCATGTCTGTATTTCCTCACCCCGAACGTTATCAACAGATGCAATATCGTCGCAGTGGCCGTACCGGCCTGAAATTACCGGCTATTTCGCTGGGTTTATGGCATAACTTTGGCGACAGCACCCGTGTCGACAACAGCCGCGAACTCCTGCGCCACGCCTTTGACCGTGGCATCACGCACTTCGACCTGGCCAACAACTACGGCCCACCGCCGGGTTCCGCCGAATCCAATTTTGGTCGCATTTTGCGTGAGGATTTTGCCGGATTGCGCGATGAGTTGGTGATTTCCACCAAAGCCGGTTACACCATGTGGGACGGCCCTTACGGCGACTGGGGCTCACGCAAGTACCTGATTTCCAGTCTGGATCAGAGCCTGAAGCGCATGGGGCTGGAGTATGTCGATATCTTCTACCACCATCGCCCTGACCCGGAGACGCCGCTGGAAGAGACCATGCGTGCGCTGGATCAGGTGGTGCGCCAGGGTAAAGCGCTGTATGCCGCCATTTCCAATTACCCGGCAGATAAAGCAGCCGAAGCGATCGCCATTCTGCGCGATCTGGGCACGCCTTGCCTGATTCATCAGCCGAAATATTCCATGTTCGAACGTGCACCGGAAGAGCAAGGTTTACTGGATGTGCTAGGTGATAATGGCGTCGGCTGCATCGCCTTCTCTCCGCTGGCTGGCGGCGTGTTGACCGATCGCTATCTGCAAGGCATCCCGGAGGATTCGCGTGCCGCCAGCGGCAGTCAATTCCTCAATGAGAGCCAGTTGACGCAAGAGAAGATGGAAAAAGTGCGTAAGCTGCAGGCCATCGCGCAACAGCGTGGGCAGAAGCTGGCGCAAATGGCGCTGAGCTGGGTGCTACGTGATGCGCGTGTGACTTCGGTGCTGATTGGTGCGAGTAAAACTGCGCAAATTGATGATGCGGTTGAGATGCTAAGCCAGCCCATGCTGACAACTAAAGAGATCGAAGCGATTCATAACATATTAGTGTAAACGCTTACCTACCCGGCTCAGGCCGGGTATTTTCCGCAGCAGAAAATTCTCAATTCAGATTTCCCGCAACGTTTTCAGACTCACTCTCAAGGCAACACTGGACCGATGTGGCACACTAGCGCAACGGTGGCAGTGATAAGCCACTGAAAAGGAGAAGTTATGAAACGTGCAATTTTGTTTGCCGCCTTGCTGGCAACACTTTCACCCCTGGCAATGCACACAGCAGAAGCCAACAGTGCCACCCTGACGCTGGCTCCGGGTGTCACGCTGCATCTCGGCGATCGCGATCGTCGAGGTTACTATTGGGATGGCGGCCGCTGGCGCGAGCCGCGTTGGTGGAATGACCGTTATCGCTACAACGATCACCGCTGGTGGCGTCATGAAGAGTGGCGTCGCCATGAGGCTTACGAACGTGAGCGTGAACGCCGCTGGCATGAGCGGGAACGCCGTGAGCATTGGCGCCATGACCATCGTCATGATGACAGGCATGATCACCACCACCATTAATACAAAAATCCCGGCTTAATAGCCGGGATTGTCTTTTCTTCCTGTTGACCAGCCGAAGAGTTACCAGCCGAGCGCCTCACCTACCAACAGATAGAGATTCAATGCCACCACCAGCATCACTATCAGGCGTCCGGCGTTCTGCATCAGGCGCGAATTGACCATCTCATCGCCCATCAACTCGCGGTTGCCGGTAAAGGCCAACAGCGGGATCAATGCCAGGGCGATACCGAAACTCAACAGTACCTGGCTCATCACCAGAATGCGTGTCGGATCCCATCCGGCCCAGATCACGATAAAGGAAGGCAGCATGGTGATAGTGCGACGCAGCCACAGCGGAATGTGGAAGCGAATAAAGCCCTGCATCACGACTTGCCCCGCCAGCGTTCCCACCACGGTTGAAGACAAGCCTGCCGCCACCAGACTTAATCCAAAGACAATGGCTGCTGCACGGCCCAATAAAGGTTGCAGCGTCAAATACGCCTGATCGAGGTCAACGATGCTGGTGTGGCCACTGAAGTGAAAAGCCGCCGCCGCAGTCGCCATCATCGCCAGATTCACAAAGCCGGCAATGGTCATGGCAATCGCCACATCCAGCTTGGTTGATGAGTAGCGATCCGCTTTGCTGCCAATGTTACCGTGTTGCGTCAGTGCCGAGTGCAGGTAAATCACGTGCGGCATGATGGTGGCACCCAGCACACCGGCAGCGAGGAACACCGCGTCAGAGGTTGGCAGCGAAGGCAGCGCCATACCGGTGACCAGTTCACTCACTTTCGGCTGCGAGAAAAACAGCTCAACAATATAGGCAGCGGCGACAAACAACAGCAGGCCGCCAATCACCAATTCCAACGGCTTCTGCCCCCGGCTTTGCAGCATCAAAATCAGGTAGGTGGCGACCCCCGTGAGCACTGCGCCTTGCAGTAGCGAAATCCCCAGTAATAATTTAAAGCCCAGCGCCGCACCGATAAATTCAGCAAGGTCAGTGGCCATGGCGATGATTTCCGCCTGCACCCAGTAGAACCACACCGCCGGGCGCGGAAAACGATCGCGGATATGTTCTGCAAGATTTTTACCGGTGGCTATACCGAGTTTGGCCGACATCAGCTGAATCAGCATCGCCATCACATTGGCCCAGACCACCACCCACAGCAGTTTGTAGCCGTAGGCCGCACCTGCCTGAATGTTGGTGGCAAAGTTACCGGGATCGATATAACCAATCGCCGCGATGAAGGCGGGGCCCAGCAGCGCGAGCTTGATTTTTCTGGCTCCGCGAGCAGCGCGCTCAGCGGTGCGACTTTCTGACATAGTGTGGACCCTGTCCTAACGCTTGTTGACCCGTGCAGCTTAGCGGGCGCTCAAGGCAAGTGAAATTTGATTATAGTTATCGTATTAATAGATGGTGCTATGAAGTATAGCCATTGCTATACCTTGCGGTAAAGCCAGTTCTTGCCAAAATGTTTGCAACAGGAATCACTCTACTCTCGGGTTATTTTATAGACAATGTTTTTGTGGATATTTCTTGTGAAGACTTTGTGAAGAGGTTGTGAGCGGTGAGACTATTCTTAGAAATTTGTCGATACCGAATACTTATAATGTGGTTTTGATCTCGTTTTTAAGTAACGCGTTACATAGAATACGCAACAAAATACAACCCTCCTCAAATTTGGAGCCGACATGTCCCATATTTTGCACTTTCTTTTGGCATTAGTGGTGGTAGCCGTACTGGCCTTGCTGGTCAGTCACGATCGTAAAAGCATCCGCATTCGCTACATCGTTCAGCTTCTGGTGATCGAAGTTTTGCTGGCGTGGTTCTTCCTCAACTCTGAAGCGGGCCTCGGCTTCGTCAAAGGGTTTGCAGGTCTGTTTGATCATCTGCTCAAGTATGCCGCCGAAGGTACCAACTTCGTGTTTGGCAACATGAACGACAAAGGCCTGGCGTTCTTCTTCCTTAATGTTCTGTGCCCGATCGTATTTATCTCGGCGCTGATCGGTATTTTGCAGCATTTCCGTATCCTGCCTTGGGTGATCCGCGGCATCGGTACCGTGCTGTCAAAAGTGAACGGTATGGGCAAACTGGAATCCTTCAACGCCGTAAGCTCTCTGATTTTGGGACAGTCAGAAAACTTCATCGCGTATAAAGATATCCTCGGCAAAATGTCACAGCGTCGCATGTACACTATGGCGGCTACGGCGATGTCGACCGTCTCCATGTCCATCGTCGGTGCCTACATGACCATGCTGCAACCGAAGTACGTGGTGGCTGCGCTGGTATTGAACATGTTCAGCACCTTTATCGTGTTGTCACTGATTAACCCTTACCGCGTCGATAGCGAAGAAGATCTGCAGTTGCAGGATCTGCACAAAGGTCAGAGCTTCTTCGAAATGCTGGGTGAATACATCCTCGCCGGTTTCAAAGTGGCGATCATCGTTGCCGCCATGCTGATTGGTTTTATCGCCCTGATTTCTGGCCTGAACGCGCTGTTTGACCTGATCTTCGGCATCAGCTTCCAGGGTGTGCTGGGTTATGTGTTCTACCCGTTCGCGTGGGTGATGGGCGTGCCGTCCAGCGAAGCGCTGCAGGTGGGCAGTATCATGGCGACCAAGCTGGTTTCTAACGAATTCGTGGCAATGATGGATCTGCAGAAAATCGCCGGTCAGCTGTCACCGCATGCGGAAGGCATTCTGTCCGTGTTCCTCGTTTCCTTCGCTAACTTCTCTTCTATCGGGATTGTGGCAGGTGCGATTAAAGGTTTGAACGAAGAACAGGGTAACGTGGTTTCACGCTTCGGCCTGAAATTGCTGTACGGTTCAACCCTGGTGAGCGTGCTTTCTGCCGCTATCGCCGGTCTGGTTCTGGCCTTCTGATGTTCAGGGCGAGCTGCGGCTCGCCCTTCTCTTCTTAATTATGCCTTTCTGTTCTATCTCACTTCGATTCCCGCTTATCCCCGCCAATCGCCACTTCCCCGCTAAACGCAAAACCTTTGCACAATATTGAATTTCCTTCACGGCTGCCTGCGCCCGTAGCTTTTCTCCATAACGTCACATCTGGAGAATCGTATGAGCATTCAATTTCTTGGCATGATTGGCCACCGACTGGCTTCCGAGATCATCCCCGCCAGCGGCCCGCTGTTTGATAAAGATTACATCGCACGTTTTGCCCGCGCCCATGAAGAAGCGGGCTTTGACCGTATTCTGGTGGGGTATTGGTCCGATCAACCGGATGGCTTTCTGGTCACCGCCCACGCGGCGGCACACACTTCCTCACTGAAATTCCTGCTGGCACACCGTCCGGGCTTTGTCGCACCGACCCTGGCCGCACGCAAGCTGGCAACGTTGGATCAACTGACCGATGGTCGTCTGGCGGTGCATATCATCAGCGGCGGTAGCGATGTCGAGCAGCGTCGCGATGGTGATTTCCTGAATAAAGCCGAACGCTATGCACGCAGCGACGAGTTCCTCACCGTGCTCAGGCAGAGCCTGGAGTCCAGCCAGCCTTATGATCACAAGGGAAACTTTTACCAGGCTGAACAGGCATTTTCAGCCATCAAGCCCGTGCAGAAAAAACTGCCGGTGTACTTTGGCGGATCGTCTCAGGAAGCGATTGATGTGGCTGCACGCCATGCCGATGTGTTTGCCTTGTGGGGCGAACCGCTGAAAGGGGCGGAAGAGACGGTGCGCAACGTACGAGCCGCTGCAACTCAGCACGGGCGCGAAATTGATTTCAATATCTCGTTCCGCCCCATCATCGGTAAAACCGAAAAAGAAGCCTGGGAGCGCGCCGAGCATATCCGTGAGCTGGCAGAAAAACAGTTACAAGAGACCGGATTTGCGTTTGGCAAACCCAAGCCGCAAAGCGTCGGTGCTCAGCGCCTGCTGGCTGCCGCCAATGAAGGCGATCGCCTGGACAAAGTACTGTGGACAGGCGTAGCTAAACTGGTGCAAGGCGGCTACAACTCCACTGCACTGGTGGGTACTGCCGATCAGGTTTCCGACGCGCTGCTGGATTACTATCGCCTTGGCATTCACAGCGTGCTGATTCGCGGCTTCGATCCGCTGAATGATGCGGTGGAATACGGCGAAGAACTCATTCCGCTGACGCGTGAAAAAGTGGCCGCGCTTAACGCCAATGACAAAAGGAGCGCCTGATGCGTCTGGCTGCACTGTTTACCGGTGTTGCGCTGGCGCTCTCCACACTCAATCCACTGTTCGCCGCTGATAAAGTCACGCTGCGATTGGGCGATGTAAAAGGTGACCGCTTTGCTGCGTTAAAAGCATCAGGCGAACTCAATAACCTGCCCTACGATTTGAAACTCACGGCGTTTGATTCAGGGGCGCCAGTGCAGGAAGCGTTAAATGCTGGCGCACTAGATGTGGGCTTTACCGGCGATTTGCCGTTCCTGTTCGTATTCGCAGCTGGCGCCCCTGTGAAAGCCGTGGGCGCATGGCAGAACAATCCTGACAGTATCGCGCTGCTGACGCGTCCCGATGCCGGGATTCACCATTTGCAGGATTTGAAAGGCAAGCAGATTGCGGTCAATCGCGGCGGATGGGGCCACTATTTGCTGCTTGGACTGCTGGAGCGCGCCGGATTAAAACCAGACGATGTCACGCTGCGTTTCCTTGGCCCTGTTGATGGTCGCGCCGCACTGACTTCAGGAGCCGTGTCGGCCTGGGCGCCATGGGAACCTTATATCGCTACCTCCACTGCTGTAGATGGCACGGTACGTGTCGCTGACGGCGGCGGCAAAGGCATTATGTCGGGTTATTCGTATGCGCTGGCGCGTGACGAGGCCTTACATGATGCCGGTAAGCGTAAAGCGATTGCCGATTTGCTGGCGCGTCTGGCTAAGGCACAAATCTGGGCGCAGCAACATCCGCAGGAGTTTGCCAGCGTGCTGGGCAAGACACTGAATATGCCCACCAATATCACCAGCAGCTGGATTGCCGATGCACGCATTCGTCCACTGGTGTTTGATGCCAGCCTGATCCCCACTCTGCAAAAATCAGCTGATTTCTTCCATCGCTATCAGGTGCTGCCGAAAGCGATCGATGTCAGTAAAGCCTTTGATTTTAGTTTGTCGGCTCAGGCCAATCAGGTTGCCAAAAGCGCGCCGGGAGATAAATCATGAGTGCCAATCAGCATCATCGTTTACGCGATTTTGTCGGCAATCTGGCTACGTTACTCGACCAGAATCCCGATGAAGCCACCATATTGCAACAGGGTAGCGTTTGGCTCGGCGAGTTAATCCAGCATGATGACTGGCTGGACGAGGCTTATACCCAGCCACATCCTGAGCACTATCGACAATATCTGCTGTATGCCGATGCCCGACAGCGCTTTTCAGTCGTGAGCTTCGTGTGGGGGCCGGGCCAGCAAACCCCGATTCACGACCATCGCGTATGGGGATTAATTGGCATGCTACGCGGTGCGGAGATATCACAATCCTGGCAGCCCGGGCCGAACGGCTTGCAGCCAGAAGGTGCACCAATACGCCTTGATCCCGGCAGCGTTGAAGCCGTCTCTCCCACCGTGGGCGATATTCATCGCGTCAGCAATGCCTATGACGATTGCGTCTCAATCAGCATCCACGTGTATGGCGCCAATATCGGCGCGGTAAAACGCGCGGTGTACCGCGAAGACGGCAGTGAAAAACAGTTTATCTCCGGTTACAGCAACCGTTACTTACCGAACATTTGGGATCTATCACATGAGTAAACCCGCATTCCCTTTCCGCCAGGCGGCGGACATTCTTGAGTCACTGCGTCAACAGCAGGAAGTGGCGATTGTTGATGTCCGCGACGAAGCGCTGTTTGCCACCGGTCATCCGCTGTTTGCGGTCAATATCCCGCTTTCCAAACTGGAACTGGAACTACTGGATCGCATCCCGCAATTGACGACAGCCATCACGCTATATGATAACGGCGAAGGGCTGGCACAGACGGCTGCGGAACGAATTGCAGCACTGGGTTACAGCAATATAGCGCTGTTAAAAGAGGATTTAGCCGGCTGGCAGGCTGCGGGCGGTGAGCTGTTTATTGATGTGAATTCGCCGAGTAAGGCCTTTGGTGAACTGGTTGAACATCACAATCATACCCCTTCCCTGTCAGCCGATGAAGTGCACAGCTTAATCAACAGTGATGCCAACGTGGTGGTGCTGGATGCGCGTCGCTTTGACGAATACCAGACCATGAGCATTCCAGGCGCCACCAGCGTACCGGGCGGTGAACTGGTGTTGCGCGTTCGCGATATCGCGCCATCACCGGAAACCACGGTGATTGTGAACTGTGCGGGCCGCACGCGCAGCATTATTGGTACTCAGTCGCTGGTGAATGCGGGCATTCGCAATCCGGTGTTTGCGCTGCGTAACGGCACTATTGGCTGGACGCTGGCAGGCCACGTGCTGGAGCATGCTCAGTCGCGCCGATACGGTGAAGCCAGTGAAACGGCACAGCGCCAGGCTGCGACGAACGCGCGTAGCATCGCGGATCGCGCAGGCGTGGAGCGCATTCCTCTGGCAACACTCAAGCGCTGGCAGCAGGAATCACGCACCACTTACCTGTTTGATGTGCGTGACGCTGACGAGTATGCAGCGGGTCATCTGCCTGGCAGTCGTCATGTACCAGGCGGACAGCTGGTGCAGGAAACCGATCATTACGCCAGCGTGCGCGGTGCACGTATTGTACTGATTGATGACGATGGCGTGCGTGCCAACATGACCGCCTCCTGGCTGGCGCAGCTGGGCTGGCAAGTGTCGGTGCTGGAAGAGCTGCAGGCCAGTGATTTCAGTGCCACCGGTGCCTGGAAAGCGCAGGTTCCTGCTGTTGCGCAGCCCGAGTTTGTTTCGCCACAGCAGCTGGCGGAGTGGCTGAAAGAAGGTCAGACCCAGGTATTGGACTTCACCACGCACGCCAATCACCTTAACAGCCATATTCCGGGTGCGGGCTGGCTGCTGCGCTCAACGCTGCAAAAAGAAGGTAAAGCCATGCTGCCAACGGCACGACGTTATGTGCTGACCTGCGGCAGCAGTTTGCTGGCCGGATATGCGGTTGACCAGGTGGCGGAACTCACCGGCAAGCCGGTGTTTGTGCTGGAAGGCGGCAATGCGGCCTGGCGCGCAGCGCACCTGCCGACCGAGCAAGGTGATCAGCAGTTGCTTTCACCGGCGATTGATCGCTACCGCCGTCCGTATGAAGGCACCGATATCGCACCTGCCGTGATGCAGGCGTACCTGGATTGGGAATACGGCCTGGTGGCGCAATTGGATCGTGATGGCACGCACGGCTTCCGTGTGTTGCCTGCTCAAGAACAAGCCGCAACCGCTTAACTCTTAGCGCCAAAAATTGCGCCGCGACAAGATTGTGCATAATTTCAGTGCACACTATGCTCTGGCGGCACGATTTATGGCGCACTCTGATACAGTGCTGAATGCTGAACGGATAAGATGATCGCAGCGCGTGAGAAGCTGCTGCGGTGCGATTCATTGCGCACTCTGATGCAGTGCTGAACTCTGAACGCTGAACGCTGAACGGATAAAATCATCGCAGTGCGTGAGAAGCTACTGCGGTGCGATTCATTGCGTCCCCTGAGAAGAAGCCGGAATGCTGAACGGATAAGATCATCACAGCGCGTGAGAAGCTGCTGCGGTGCCATTCATTGCGTCCCCTGAGAAGAAGCTGGAATGCTGAATGGGTGAGATCATCTCAGCGCGCAGGAAGAATCAGCGCACAGGAAGAAGCTCGCGCGTTTTATGGCGCAATTCGTCGAGAGGCTTGATATCAAAAGATGGGCGAAATTCAGAACGCTGGGAGTGTCGTCGCACCAATAATGACGCCATTCTGCATATGAAATGAGCAATTATGAATTCAGTAATGTTGGATTGTGTTGCAATTGTTCAGGACGAACAGAGATTTGGTGGAGATAAGCGGGATCGAACCGCTGACCTCTTGCATGCCATGCAAGCGCTCTCCCAGCTGAGCTATACCCCCACATCTGGAAATCTTTTTCAGTGCATCGTTAAAACGATTTGGTGGAGATAAGCGGGATCGAACCGCTGACCTCTTGCATGCCATGCAAGCGCTCTCCCAGCTGAGCTATACCCCCAGCACCGAAAAACAGCCGATTTAACTCGACGGACGGCATCATATGAAACCGCTCCCTGAGTGTCAACGCCAAATTCTCGTTCTGTGTTCAATCGCTGAAAAAGGCGGCAACGCCCTACCGTAATGGCTTTTTTTTCAACGCAATTGCGCATTTCGTTAACGCATTTTCGCATTTAACACCCTGCAACCAAGGTTAAATCAGGGTTAAAGATGTTAGGAATAATCTTGTGTTCGTTACGGGTAAGTGTAAAACTTAGCGCGCTAATTAACCGGTCAACCTTCCAGGGTATATCACTCTTTGATCGGCCAGCATTTTCCCCTTGTTCATTAAAAGAAAAGTGAAATATGTCGCTGCATACACCGAAAGAGATCGCCCAACTGGCGATTCAAGCAGGCGTGGCTAAAAGCCGTTTGCCTGTTTCCACCTTATTGATTCTTGGTTTTATGGCCGGTGCATTTATTGCCACAGGTTTTCTGTTGGATCTGCATGTTATCAACCAGCTGCCTGCTGAATGGGGCTCCTTTGGCGGTTTCCTCGGCGCGGCGGTGTTTCCGGTTGGCCTGATACTGACCGTTCTGGCCGGTGGTGAACTGTTGACTGGCAACATGATGACCTTACCGATCGCCTGGTTCGCCCGCCGCATCAGCGGTTTGAGTGTGCTGCGCAACTGGTTCTGGGTCACGATTGCCAACTTTATTGGCAGCATCGCAGTCGCCTGGTTCTTTGGTCATATGCTCGGTATGACCGAAGGCGATTATCTGAAAAAGACCGTGGCGATTGCTCACGCGAAAGTGAATGCGGATTTCCTGCACGCGTTCATTTCAGGTATTGGCTGCAACTGGCTGGTGTGTCTGGCTGTGTGGTTAGCTTTTGCCAGTAAAGATATGGTCGGAAAAATCTTTGGCATGTGGTTCCCGGTGATGGCCTTCGTGGCGATTGGCTTCCAACACGTGGTGGCGAACATGTTTATTGTGCCCGCCGCGATTTTTGCCGGACAAATGAGCTGGGCAGACTTTGCGCCAAACGTGATTGCCGTCTTCCTTGGCAACGGCGTGGGCGGTGCAATATTTGTTGGTCTCACCTATTTCCTTGCTTTCCGTCCTGCACAAGCTGAAACCAGCGAAGCTTAATATCCGATTTATGCCTTTTGTCATGAGACAAGAGGCATTTTCCTGCCTGATTACTTTTCCCCGTTACGTTTTGTTGTAATATGTACAGCTAATGTATTTAACAGGGACAGCATCGTGAAAAAGGAATGGCTCACCCCCGAGGAGCTCGCGCTGGAAACGGGCTACAGTCGGCAAACGGTGAATAAATGGATCAAACGCGAAAACTGGACAACCACGCCCAAGCCCGGTGTACAGGGTGGTAAGGCGCGATTGATTCATATTGATGAGCGTGTAAAAAGCTTTGTTCAGTCTACCCGCCACGCGACCGAACCGGCGGCCAATTACGGTGCTCAACAAAATACGTTACCTGCGTTATTAATAAATTCTGTCCAGCAAATGACAACCGCTGAGCAAGATCAACTGGCTGCATTGTTGCTGCGCGAGGGGATAAGTGGTGTGCTGGAACGGTTAGGGATTAAAGAAGATTAAAAAAAGCCGGGCGCTCATGCTCCCGGCTTTTTTAATGCCCACGATAAGTGCAGCGGCAACGTTACAGGCTGCCGCTACCTTAATTAAGCCTGGGCTTCACGCTCAGCAATAAAGGCCAGCGCTTTCTCGATGCGAGCCACGCTGCGGCTGCGACCAATCGCTTCGACAGTCACATCCAGTGCCGGAGACTGACCTGCACCGGTGACCGCCACGCGCAGTGGCATGCCCACTTTGCCCATACCCAGTTCGAGCGCATCGGCGGCACCCTGAATCGCGTTGTGCACATTCTCCGCATTCCACTCGCTTTCGCTCAGCGCAGCCAGTTTGTCACGCACCACTTCCAGTGGCTGACGCGCAACAGGGCGTAAATGTTTCTTCGCCGCATCGGCATCAAAAGCATCGAACTCTTCATAGAAGTAACGGCAAGAAGCGGCAATCTCGACCAGCGTTTTGCAACGCTCACCCAGCAGCGTCACCAGTTTTGCCAACTCCGGGCCGGTGCGGGTATCGATATTCTGCTGCTCGATGTGCCATTGCAGCTGCGTTGCCACGTATTCCGGCGGCAGCGTATTGATGTAGTGATGGTTCAGCCACTGCAGTTTTTCGGTGTTGAACGCACTGGCAGACTTACTGACAGCATCCAGGGTAAACAGCTCGGCCATCTCAGCCACGCTGAAAATTTCCTGGTCGCCATGTGACCAGCCCAAACGCACCAGATAGTTGAGCAACGCTTCCGGCAGATAGCCGTCATCACGGTACTGCATCACACCCACTGCGCCATGGCGTTTCGACAGCTTCTTACTGTCATCACCCAAGATCATTGAGACGTGCGCGTAAGTTGGCACTTCTGCACCAATCGCCTTAAGGATGTTGATCTGGCGTGGCGTGTTGTTGATATGGTCTTCACCACGGATCACGTGCGTGATGCCCATATCCCAGTCATCCACCACCACACAGAAGTTGTAGGTTGGTGAACCATCGGTGCGGCGGATGATCAGATCATCCAGCTCCTGGTTACTGAACTCAATTGGTCCACGGATCTGGTCGTCAAAAATGACCGAACCCTCTTGCGGGTTACGGAAACGGACCACACAAGGCTCATCCGCCGCATGATGTTCATGGCTGTCACGGCAGCGGCCGTCATAGCGTGGCTTCTCGCCTTTCGCCATCTGCTCTTCACGCAGCGCGTCTAAACGCTCTTTAGAGCAATAGCATTTATAAGCGGTACCCGCTTCAACCATCTCATCGATGACGGCGTTGTAACGATCAAAGCGCTTCGTCTGATAGTACGGGCCTTCATCCCACTGCAGGTTTAGCCAGTTCATGCCATCCATGATGGCTTCAATGGCTTCCGGCGTTGAACGTTCCAGATCGGTATCTTCGATACGCAGAACGAATTCGCCCTTGTTATGGCGAGCATAAAGCCAGGAATAAAGAGCAGTACGGGCACCGCCCACATGCAGGTAGCCCGTTGGGCTGGGTGCGAAGCGAGTTTTGATTTTCATTCAGCATTGCCTTAGATGCGCAGGTTTCTTTGTCTGGATGACAAAAAAACGGGTTAACGCGAAAAAACAGTGCGCATATTCTAGCAGGTGGGACGCTTTCCTCAATGACTCTCGCGGCGGCATCACAGATTGAAGTGCGTTTTTCTGCTAATAAAACCAGCACATTGGCTAAAAGCGCGGCATGCTGACTAAATTTAAAGCGAACGCACATTTATGTTTTAAAAAGCGTTGACTCACTTCGAAGGATCCCTATAATGCGACTCCACACAGCGGGGGTGATTAGCTCAGTTGGTAGAGCATCTCCTTTACACGGAGGGGGTCGGCGGTTCGAGCCCGTCATCACCCACCACTCTAAAAGTGGCTCGCAGTGTACAAGAGTTTGAAGAGTAAGATATGGGCGATTAGCTCAGTTGGTAGAGCATCTCCTTTACACGGAGGGGGTCGGCGGTTCGAGCCCGTCATCGCCCACCATATCTTAGTCAGATGACACTCTTGTTAAGCAGTTCCGAAGTGGGCGATTAGCTCAGTTGGTAGAGCATCTCCTTTACACGGAGGGGGTCGGCGGTTCGAGCCCGTCATCGCCCACCACTTCGGGTCGTTAGCTCAGTTGGTAGAGCAGTTGACTTTTAATCAATTGGTCGCAGGTTCGAATCCTGCACGACCCACCAATGTAGAAAGGCGCCCTAAAGGCGCCTTTTTGCTATCTGCGATTTGCCCACCCTCACAAAACCTTTGCAAACACTTAACGCTTTGTGTGCTCAAGCCGTTTTATCCCCTTGCCGATAACGATAATGGTCTATTGCAAGGAGAAAACCATGTCGACTATCTCAAGTGTTAGCAGTATCAGTACAGCGAGCAGTGGTGGCGGTTCAACGTCACAAATTGCCAGCCTGAATAAACAGATTCAAAGCCTGACCCAGCAAGTCAAAGATCTTTCCAACGACGATACCCTGACAGATGAGCAAAAATCTGAACAGGAGCAGATGCTGGAGTCACAAATTCAGATGGTTGAAGCTCAAATTGCACAAATTGAGCAGCAGGCAGCTGAAAAGGCACAGCAGAAGCAGGAAGCCCAGCAACCCACCACGGAAAGTGCCACCAGCGCTCAAAAAGCCGATGGCATCAACCGTCCAACTGACACCAATCAAATCAACGTTTACGTTTAAAACGCCGGTTTGAGAGCACGTTGTTGCGCCAGCAAGCCTGCTTGTTGGCGCACCTCCTGCCAAATCGCTTCCGCGGCTGGCGTCAGGGAACGGTTTTTGCGTTTGATCAGCATGAGATTTCGATGAATTTCCGGATAGAGGCGTCGCACCGTCAGTTTCCGCCCCGCCGGCAGCGGTAACGCCAGAGCAGGTAAAATGCTGATGCCAATCCCTGCTTCCACCATCGGGAACAACGTGGCGGGATGGCCGATCTCCTGTACCACCTGCACCTGGATCGATAACTGCTGCAGCGCTGCATCCACCAGCAGACGACTTCCTGAAGCATAATCCTGCAAAACCAGGTTGCGCCCCGCCAACATCGTCCACTCCGCTTGCTCAACCCGGGCCAGTTCATCATCCGCATGGCACAACAGTAAAAACGGCTCCTGCAAAATCGCTTCGTAATCCAGATCGGCATCTCCTAACGGCCCGATGACAATGCCAAAATCGACTTCCGCATTGCGAACGCTTTGAAGTACGGATTGCTGTGCGCGATCGTGCAGAATGACGCGAATATCCGGATAGCGTTGCTGGCTACTCGCCAGACATTGCGGCATCAGATTCGCCGAAGGTGTCTGGCTGGCGGCAACACGTACGGTGCCACTGCGCTGCTCACCGTAACTGCGCACATCCAGCAGCGTGGTGTTTAACTCCTCCAGCAAACGCTCCAGGCGCGATGCCAGCTGATGCCCTGCTTCCGTCAGCATCACTTCGCGCGTGGTGCGGTCCAGCAAACGCACGCCCATCTCCGCTTCCAGCTCTTTAATACTGTGGCTGACCGCCGACTGGCTGAGCCCAATCGCCTGCCCTGCCTGGCTAAAACTGCCCTGCTGCGCCACGGCCACAAAGGTGCGTAACTGACGTAAGGTGTAATTCATCGATATCGCTCATAGATTGATGCAATAAATCAATTTTATTTCTAAACCCAGCTGGCGCACAATCAGCACCATCTTTTTTATTTTAACCGGATTGTAACAATGGGCTTTTTACGACTCGACCCGATGATGGTCAAACTCATCATCACTGTGCTGTTGGCCAGCTTCATTCCGGCCAAAGGCGGGTTTGTCGATTTCTTTGAATACCTGACCACTGCCGCCATCGCCCTGCTGTTCTTTATGCACGGCGCCAAGCTGTCACGCGAAAAAATCATAGCCGGCAGCAGCCACTGGCGTTTGCATCTGTGGATTATGTGCAGCACCTTCGTGGTATTCCCGATTCTTGGCTTGCTGCTGGTGTGGTGGCATCCGGTGAACGTTGGCCCAGAGATTTACACTGGCTTCATTTACCTGTGTATTCTGCCTGCCACCGTGCAGTCTGCGATTGCGTTCACCTCCATGGCGGGGGGTAACGTTGCCGCTGCGGTCTGTGCCGCTTCTGCTTCCAGCCTGCTCGGCGTATTCATCTCACCGCTGCTGGTGAATCTGGTGATGAACGTGCACAGCGATGCGCCGAGCAATGGTCTGGAGCAGATTGGCAAAATCATGCTGCAACTGCTGGTGCCCTTTGTGATCGGTCATATGTCCCGTCGTTGGATTGGCGGTTGGGTGGAAAAACATCGCAGCCTGATTGGTAAAACCGACCAGACCTCAATTCTGTTAGTGGTTTACTCCGCGTTCAGCGAAGCGGTGGTCAACGGTATCTGGCATCGCGTGGGTGTGGATACGCTGCTGTGGATTCTGGCGGGTAGCGTGCTGATCCTGTTTGTCGCGCTGGCGATTAACCTGGGTGCCTCGCGCCTGTTTGGCTTCAGCCGCGCCGATGAAATCGTGGTGCTGTTCTGTGGTTCAAAAAAGAGTCTCGCCAATGGCGTGCCGATGGCCAATATCCTGTTCCCGGCCAGTTCTGTGGGGATTATCGTGCTGCCGCTGATGATCTTCCATCAGGTGCAGTTGATGGTCTGCTCCTTCATCGCTCAACGTTATAAAGCGGGCAATGAGAAGCGGCTGGCGCAACAGCAAGTTGAAGTGCAGAAATCATAAGTAAAATGGCCCGCGAAGGCGGGCCATTTTGTTATTCACTGCGTTTGAGTGGTTTAACTAACCCCTGCAATCCTTCAACTTTGATCGCTAAAGTCAGCTGCATCAGCTCGCCCAACTTCCCTGCCGGAAATTCGTTTTTACGCGCAAACCACAGCAGATACTCTTCAGGTACATCAATCAGCATGCGGCCTTTATACTTGCCGAATGGCATGGCGGTATTGGCGATTTCAACCAGCTGATGTTTGTCCACGTTAGGCTCCCAGCAGGCGAATCATTTCCGCTTCGTCGATCACGGGTATACCGAGCTCCTGCGCTTTCGCCAGTTTGGAACCCGCTGCTTCGCCAGCAATCAGTAAGTCTGTTTTCTTCGACACGCTGCCGCTCACTTTCGCGCCCAGCGCGACTAAACGTTCTTTGGCATCATCGCGGTTCATCTGTGACAGCGATCCGGTCAGCACCACGGTCTTGCCAGCAAACGGACTGTCGATCTCTTCAATATTCACCACTTCCAGCTGCGGCCAATGCACGCCCACCTCTTCGGTGAGCTCGCGGATCACTTCGCGATTGCTCTCTTCTTCCATGAAGTTGCGCACATGCGCGGCCACCACTTTACCCACGTCCTGTACCGCAATCAGCGCATCCAGATCGGCGTTCATCACCTTCTCAAGATCGCCAAAATGATTGGCCAGATTGGCCGCAGTGGCTTCACCGACTTCACGGATTCCAAGGGCATACAGGAAACGAGGGAGCGTGGTGAGCTTCGCTTTTTCCAGCGCATCCACCACATTTTGTGCCGATTTCGGCCCCATGCGATCCAGCCCCGTCAGCTTGCCCGCCGTCAGACGGAACAGATCGGCAGGCGTGTGCACGTACTCTTTTTCAACCAGCTGATCGATGATTTTGTCGCCCATGCCATCGACATCCATCGCACGTCGGGAAACGAAATGTTTGAGCGCCTCTTTACGCTGGGCACCACAAATCAGTCCACCGGTACAACGGGTAACGGCTTCGCCTTCCACGCGCTCGACATCCGAGCCACACACCGGGCAATGGCTGGGGAAGACGATTTCACGGGTATCATCCGGACGTTCGGACTCCACCACGTTGACCACCTGCGGAATCACATCTCCGGCGCGGCGAATCACCACTTTGTCGCCAATGCGCAGGCCAAGACGCGCAATTTCATCCGCATTGTGCAAGGTGGCATTACTCACCACCACGCCAGCCACCTGCACCGGTTCCAGACGAGCGACGGGCGTAATCGCGCCGGTACGCCCCACCTGAAACTCGACATCGCGCACAAAGGTCATCTGTTCCTGCGCCGGGAATTTAAAGGCCACGGCCCAGCGCGGGGCGCGAGCAACAAAGCCTAACTGTTCCTGCAGCGCTTGCGAATCGACCTTGATGACCACGCCGTCAATATCGAATCCAAGTGACGGACGGTCTTGCTCAACCTGACGATAAAACTCCAGCACCTCTTCCGCCGTATGCGCGAGGCGAATACGGTCACTGACCGGCAAGCCCCAGGCTTTAAATTGCTGCAGGCGCTGCCAGTGACTGGCGGGCATATCACCGCCTTCCAGCAGGCCGAAACCGTAACAGAAGAAAGTCAGAGAACGTTTAGCGGTAATGCGCGGATCGAGCTGACGTAGCGATCCTGCCGCGGCGTTGCGCGGGTTGGCAAACACTTTCGCGCCAGTGCGGCGTGCATCCTCATTGAGCTTCTCGAAACCCGCTTCGGTCATAAAGACTTCACCACGTACTTCGACACGCGCAGGAATATTGTCGCCGTGCAGACGCAGCGGAATGGCATGGATAGTGCGCACGTTGGCGGTAATATTCTCGCCCGTGGTGCCATCACCACGTGTCGCCGCACGCACCAGCAGCCCATCTTCATACAACAGGCTGACCGCCAGACCATCCAGCTTCAGTTCACAACAGTAGGTCAAATCATCGCTGCTTTTCAGACGATCCTGCACGCGTTTATTAAAGGCCAGGAAACCGGCTTCATCGAAAGTGTTGTCGAGTGACAGCATCGGCACTTCGTGGCGAACTTGTTCGAAAGCGGCCAGCGGTGCTGCGCCCACGCGCTGAGTCGGCGAATCCGGGGTAATGAGATCAGGGTGTGCCGCTTCCAGTTCACGCAGTTGCTGCATCAGTCGGTCATATTCTGCATCCGGAATTTCCGGCGTATCCATTACGTGATAGAGGTACTCATGGTGACGTAACGAGGTGCGCAGCGCGGTGATCTGCTCCTGAACCGATTTCATAGTGTCTTATCCGATAAAAAACCCCCGACATGCGGGGGTTGTTTCGTTAATATTTGATTTTGCTCGCGGCTATCAACCGATAACCTCGCGAATGCGTGCTTTGTAGGTTTCCAGCTTCTGCGGCGTCATCATGCGACGCTCATCATCCAGCACAACCCCGCCGACATCGTCCGCAATTCGCTGGGCAGATTGCAGCATCAGCTTGAAGTTTTGGTTCGCATCGCCATAAGACGGAACCATCATAAAGATGGATATGCCTGGCGTGCTGAAATCGCCCATGGTGTCGGGATTAAAGGAGCCCGGTTTCACCATGTTCGCCAGACTGAACAGCACAGGACCGCTGCCCGCTGGACTCAGATGACGATGGAAAATATTCATCTCACCAAACTGGAAGCCCGCTTGCAGAATACCCTGCAACAGAGCTTCACCGTTCAGTTCGCCACCGGCGTGAGCGGCAACATGCAGCACCAGTACCGCTTCATTTTTTCTCTGGGTAGAAGCAGCAGGCTGTTTTGGTTCATCGTGTGCGACCGGCGCTTCTTCTTCGTATTCAGGCTCTTCAGCGGCCTGGAACTCAGGCGCAGGCTGCGTGGCAGAAAGTGGCTCGTTATCCAGTAAGGGATCGGCCTGAACGGATTGAGGTTGCGGTTGTGGCTGCGGCGCAGGTTTAACCACCGGCGGTTGTGGCGCAGGTGCAGGCTGGCGCACTTCCGGCTCATCATCCAGCAGCGGATCGCCCATCAATGGGGTTTCATGACGCGGGAACGGCTGACGCGCAGGTTCAGGCGCACGTGGCGCGCTGACAGGCTTAGTCACAGGTGCGTCGAATTCGGGTTCGACATGCGCGTCACGATTGCGACGGACACGCACTTCGCCGACACCATCATCATCTTCTTCGCTCAGCAGATCTTCATCCGCTTCTTCGCGCTGTTTCAGACGTTTGTGCGGGCGATCGCGAAACACGGAAGAGCGCTCTTTACGGCTGGTCCACAGTCCGTGAAGTAGCAACGCTATTATGGCGATCGCGCCAACAACGATTAATATCAGACGCAAATCCTGCATCATTGTATTCTCTGTTGTTCCAATACCTTGCCACCACGGCAAACTTTATCCTCTAACTGTATTTGCCCAGCTACACAAGTGCAAGTCTGTGCAGTATTTTCTGACAAATAAGATAGCTGCCCCACGCTTTTTTGCTGATTTTTCGCGCAAAGTGCGCCTGCCACCGACAAAAAGCCAGGTTATGATGTTTGCGCCGCCACATAAAGGAGAAAGGCTCGCTATGCCCGTTGAGAAATCGCCCTCATCATTAAATGGTATTCATTACTTTGCCGAAGGCTGGAGACTGGTGCGTCTGCCTGGCATTCGTCGTTACGTCATTATTCCTCTGCTGGTGAACATTTTTCTGCTGGGAGGCGCCTTTATCTGGCTGTTTCAACGGCTCGGAGAGTGGATCCCGGCCTTAATGTCGCACATCCCTGATTGGTTGCAGTGGCTGAGTTATTTGCTTTGGCCGCTTTCCGTCATATCGATTGTGCTGGTATTCAGCTACTTCTTCTCCACCATTGCGAACTGGATTGCCGCCCCCTTTTGTGGATTGCTGGCCGAGCAACTGGAAGGCCGTCTCACCGGTCACCCGCTGCCGGATAGCGGTTGGATGGCGATGTTTAAAGATATCCCGCGCATCATGAAGCGCGAATTACAGAAGCTTGGCTACTATTTACCACGCGCATTGGGATTGCTGCTGCTTTACTTTATCCCCGGTTTTGGACAAACGGTGGCACCAGTATTATGGTTTCTCTTTAGCGCGTGGATGCTATCGGTGCAGTACTGCGACTATCCGTTTGATAACCACAAAGTGAGTTTTCAGCAGATGCGCAGTGCGTTACGTCAGCATAAAACGGCGAACATGCAATTTGGCGCGCTGGTCAGTTTGTTCACCATGATTCCGATTCTGAACCTGGCCATCATGCCGGTGGCCGTATGTGGCGCTACCGCGATGTGGGTTGATCGCTACCGCCTACAGCATGCGCGTCATTAAAGCTTCAAAAAGCCTTATGCATTTTTGCGTAAGGCTTATGGTTGTGGGCTATATAGATATGCGATTTCTTTCCTTCCGCACACCGGAAGAACAGGTATGCTCTGAGGGTTCCCAATATTTCATACAGTTAAGGACGAGCTATGAGTAAGATCTATGAAGACAACTCTCTGACAATTGGTCATACGCCGCTGGTTCGACTGAACCGCATCGGTAATGGACGGATCCTGGCGAAGGTCGAATCGCGTAACCCGAGCTTCAGCGTCAAATGCCGTATCGGTGCCAATATGATTTGGGACGCAGAAAAGCGCGGAATTTTGAAGCCAGGCGTTGAGCTGGTCGAGCCAACCAGCGGTAACACTGGCATTGCACTGGCTTACGTTGCCGCCGCTCGTGGTTACAAGCTCACGCTGACCATGCCAGAGACCATGTCTGTTGAACGTCGCAAGCTGCTGAAAGCACTGGGCGCGAATCTTGTGCTGACCGAAGGTGCAAAAGGCATGAAAGGTGCCATCGCCAAAGCCGAGGAAATTGTCGCCGGCGATCCGGATAAATTTGTGCTGCTACAGCAATTCAGTAATCCAGCTAACCCGGAAATCCATGAGAAAACCACCGGCCCGGAAATCTGGGAAGACACAGACGGTGAAGTAGATGTGTTCATTGCGGGTGTAGGTACCGGCGGCACGCTGACAGGCGTGAGCCGTTACATCAAGAACACCAAAGGCAAAAAAGACTTAATTACCGTAGCGGTAGAGCCGACTGACTCTCCGGTCATCGCTCAGGCTATCGCTGGCGAAGAGATCAAACCGGGCCCGCATAAGATCCAAGGCATCGGCGCAGGTTTCATCCCCGGCAACCTTGACCTGAAACTGGTTGATCGGGTTGTCGCCATCACCAACGAAGAAGCCATCAGCACTGCGCGTCAGCTGATGGAAGAAGAAGGCATTCTGGCCGGTATCTCTTCAGGTGCGGCAGTGGCTGCTGCGCTGAAGCTGCAGGAAGATGAGGCATTCGCCAACAAGAATATCGTGGTGATTCTGCCCTCCTCTGGCGAGCGTTATTTGAGTACTGCTTTGTTCGCCGACCTGTTCACTGAAAAAGAGCTGCAGCAGTAAACGCCTTAGTCTGAAAACGACGAAAAAAGCACCCGAATGGGTGCTTTTTTGTGGCGCAGATCTCACTTTTATCACCAGACAGATTGATTTCAATGACGCGGCTCTGGTATTTAAGCTCCCAATTATTTCGGTGCCTGAAATTAATCTGGCTTTGAAGTGGATCAAGCTGAATGGAATTACTGATTTGGCGAAACGGCGAATCACGGCATACTTAGCAAGGTGACCTTTTCGCACAGTTTTTGATCTGCTGCTGAAAGACACACATTATTCAGCGCATTTTTTGGTCAGCTTAATGCCATACCAGCGCACCTATACAGGCTAAAGTGACGGCTCCAGGCTAGACTTTAGATCCATAACACCAAACCTGATAAAGTTGGGGAAATAGAATGTTCCAGCAAGAAGTTACCATTACCGCACCTAACGGCCTTCATACCCGTCCTGCAGCTCAGTTTGTAAAAGAAGCTAAGGCTTTCCAGTCAGAAATCACCGTGACCTCCAATGGCAAATCTGCCAGCGCGAAAAGCCTGTTCAAACTGCAGACCCTGGGTCTGACTCAGGGTACGGTTGTTACACTGTCTGCTGAAGGTGAAGATGAGCAGCAAGCGGTTGAGCACCTGGTGAAACTGATGGCTGAACTGGAGTAATTCCGCTCAGGCAAGCAACTAAACCGACTCTTTTGCCCCATTGAGTGCAAATATCTTGATCGCGGACAACCTGTCCGCGTTCTTGCTTCCTTAGAGTACTGTTCCGCGACAGTGGCAACGCATTGGGTCAATGAGCCATCGTGATTAAAAGGTAGGGTTATGATTTCAGGCATTTTAGCATCACCGGGTATCGCTTTCGGCAAAGCACTTCTGCTGAAGGAAGATGAGATCGTCATCAGCCGTAAAAAAATTACTGACGATCAGGTTGAGCAAGAAGTTCAACGCTTCCTTGATGGACGTGGCAAAGCGGCAGTACAGCTCGAAGCCATCCGTGTCAAAGCCGGTGAAACCCTCGGTGAAGAGAAAGCGGCGATCTTTGAAGGTCACATCATGCTGCTCGAAGACGAAGAGCTTGAGCAGGAAATCATCGACCTGATTAAGAAAGATCACGCAACGGCTGACGCTGCGGCGTACTCTGTCATTGATGGCCAGGCCAAGGCGTTGGAAGAACTCGACGACGAATACCTGAAAGAACGTGCGGCTGACGTACGTGACATCGGTAAGCGTCTGCTGCAAAACATCCTCGGTCTGCATATTGTCGACCTGGGTGCTATCGCAGAAGAATCTATTCTGGTGGCGAAAGATTTAACGCCGTCAGAAACCGCACAGCTGAACCTGAAGAAGGTGCTGGGCTTTATCACCGATATCGGTGGCCGTACCTCGCATACGTCCATCATGGCGCGTTCTCTGGAGATCCCAGCGATTGTCGGTACCGGTAACGTCACCACGCAAATCAAAAACGGTGACTTCCTGATCCTTGATGGCGTGAATAACAAGATTTACGTTAATCCTACCGATGCAGAACAAGAAGAACTGAAAGCCATCCAGACACAATACCTGTCTGAAAAGCACGAACTGGCGAAACTGAAAGATCTGCCGGCCATCACCCTGGACGGCCATCAGGTGGAAGTGTGCGCCAACATCGGTACCGTGCGCGATGTCGCCGGTGCAGAGCGCAACGGTGCGGAAGGCGTGGGCCTGTATCGTACCGAATTCCTGTTTATGGACCGTGATTCACTGCCCACCGAAGAAGAGCAGTTCCAGGCTTACAAAGCGGTGGCGGAAGCGATGGGGTCTCAGGCTGTTATCGTGCGTACCATGGACATCGGCGGCGACAAAGATCTGCCGTACATGAACCTGCCGAAAGAGGACAACCCGTTCCTCGGCTGGCGTGCGATTCGTATCGCCATGGACCGCAAAGAGATTCTGCATGCTCAGCTGCGCGCTATCCTGCGTGCATCGTCCTTCGGCAAACTGCGTATCATGTTCCCGATGATCATTTCTGTGGAAGAAGTGCGTGCGCTGAAAGCCGAGCTGGAGCTGCTGAAAACCCAGCTGCGCGAAGAAGGCAAAGCCTTTGATGAGACCATTGAAGTGGGCATTATGGTGGAAACACCGGCTTCAGCGGTGATTGCGCGCCATCTGGCGAAAGAAGTCGACTTCTTTAGTATTGGGACAAATGACCTGACGCAGTATACTCTGGCGGTCGATCGTGGTAATGATTTGATTTCACACCTCTATAACCCAATGACGCCATCTGTTTTGGGCCTCATCAAGCAAGTGATCGACGCATCACATGCCGAAGGGAAATGGACCGGCATGTGTGGTGAGCTGGCTGGTGATGAACGTGCTACACTACTGTTACTGGGAATGGGGCTGGACGAATTCAGCATGAGTGCCATTTCAATCCCGAGCATCAAGAAGATTATTCGTAATACTAATTTCGAAGATGCGAAGGCATTGGCGGAGCAGGCTCTGGCTCAACCCACAGCGGAAGATTTAATGAACCTGGTGAACAAGTTCATTAAAGAAAAAACGCTCTGCTGATCCACGAGACGCTGGCCCCAAATTACTGCTTAGGAGAAGATCATGGGTTTGTTTTCTAAACTTTTTGGCGAAAAATCAGAGAGCGCGTCAGGGACTATTGATATCGTTGCGCCTCTGTCAGGCGAAATCGTGAATATCGAAGACGTACCTGATGTGGTATTTGCTGAGAAAATCGTGGGTGATGGTATCGCCATTAAACCGACTGGCAACAAAATGGTTGCACCGGTTGATGGTACCATTGGCAAGATTTTTGAGACCAACCACGCCTTTTCAATCGAATCTGACAACGGCATCGAGCTGTTCGTCCACTTCGGTATCGATACGGTTGAACTGAAAGGTGAAGGCTTTAAACGCATCGCCGAAGAAGGCCAGAAAGTGAAAAAAGGCGACGTGGTGATCGAGTTTGATCTGCCATTGCTGGAAGAGAAAGCAAAATCTACGCTTACGCCGGTTGTGATCTCGAACATGGACGAGATCAAAGACCTGATCAAACTCTCCGGTCAGGTGACTGTGGGCGAGACCCCGGTTATCCGCATCAAGAAGTAAGCAGCGTTTGCATCATAAAAAACGGCACCCACTGGGTGCCGTTTTTGTTTGTGTCGCTGCCTGGAACCAAAGGGTGCGGTGGCGGTTAGTGCTAGATCGGTTCAATTGGAACGCGTGGCGGTGGCGTTGGGGCTAGTGCGGCGTCGTTGGGGCTGGTGCGGTGGCGTTAGAGATGGT
>NZ_JZRD01000042.1:0-17100 GCF_000963995.1 Pantoea sp. SM3 | reverse complement strand
GCATAGAGGGATTCACCGTGTTCAGAGCATAGCAGCCAGTCAGCTTTGTTTTCTGACATCACAAAAAATAGTGAAGCAGGACGTTATCTACTGCTGCAGCCATTGAATCAAAAAACCTGAATTTATTTTTTATAAACTACCGGATACATTTGGGAGAATGTGATTCTGGTTAACAATATTCGCCAATTGACTGACAAAGAGAAGGAAATAACTGAAATGATTGTGCTGAGAAAAAGCCCGATGGCGGCCAGGTTGTTCTGATTAGTCAGGTCAATAGGGGGGAACCGGAAAAACCAGCCCATTTTGGACCAGTAAGCACTTGTTCTGAAGCCAGATAATATCACCTCGGCACTACCAGTGTTACGCACTGGCCCCTGCTTCCGGACAGCTGCGAAACGAAAAAAACAGGTCAAATCGCCAGGTCTGGAAAAAAATCCCGGGACGGTACCCGGGAAAAAGATTCAGTTTCCATTACACCCAAATCCGGAGGAGTTCCGGACCGGAAATAACTATAGACAGAATAGAAGGCGTGTCAAAATTTTTCGATAAATCATGTTTTTGGCAAATGCGCATGGGATATTTTCTTTCAACATGCAGCAGGCTTACCCGGCCTTATGTATCTATGCAATACATTCTTTTTTAAAACTTCGAACCCTGTACGCAATATCCTGAACGAATAGCACCGAGAGCCAACCACAATAAGCAGTCCCGCCCGGTAGACTTTGTGCGCAGACTACATGACTCACCGTCGCAATGAGCTGTTTTATTCACATCCATACAATCAGGCAGTACGTTACTCGTGGTCGGACCTTAGCTGTGAATACCTGACCCTGCCAGAATTTTTTTCACCGGGCTGTCATGATCCCCTCAGGCGACTACACTCAGATGCGCCTCACCGCCCTTACTCACCTGCAGGCACTTACCGGAGGCATCACCCTGTCCTGCCGCCGGTATGGAAGGTATATCCTGTGCATTGCATTAAGGTGTGAATGTGAATTCTCAGCCTGAAACCCTTCTGTCGTAGAAAAGACTGGCAGCGATAAGCTCCGGATTGTCAGTCTCAGTCCACGCCGGATTAATTAAATGTTTACTTCACGCTACCGCTATGCCGGACGTGCTGACGCTCTGGAAAAATTATGCAAAGAGTTACCGCCCTGACGTTACTGAGATATAAGCACTGGATGGATGCCGGGATGCTCAGCGCCATTGCCGAAACGGACGCGCGCCGTTTCCGCGCTGAACGCCGGGAAATGCTCAGGCTCATGTACCACATGCACGCCACTGACATGCTCATTCGTGCCAACCTGAAGGGGGAAGCGCCATATTGGCCGAATATCAGACCGCGCAGGCCGCCTGAGCAAGCAGTCCTGGTGCCGTGCATGCTGGCCTGCTCCGGCTGGTTCATTGAATATGCGGCCGGCATGACGGCGGAAGCCTGGGATCGCCCCATCATTTATCGGCGCAGAGACGAAAAGATGGCGCAGACAAGCCCCCTCAGCCTTATCGAGCAGGTGATACTGCATGGTACGCGACACCGCGGCGCGGTGAGCTGGCTTATCAAAGCGTGTGGCATTCAGCCCCCTCAGGACGTGGTGTCACATTTTCTGCGTAAACAGATGACGTCTTTCGACACAAGGGGCTGAAGGAATGGCGATAATCCCAAAGTTTTGCCGCAAATCCGGCCGTTTCGACAAAATCGGGCGAATTAAGGCATGAGGCCTGCTAATCAATCACTGATAAAGTTGCAGCAGAAAAGTTAACAGACTTACACCCAGGGGTTTCTGGATGAGAACATTCCGAAGGAAAGCGGCCTAATCTTAAATAACAATCTTTGTAAATTATAGGGTTACGGATTAGGCAATGCGATGTTAGATTGGAGTGCGACATTAGCAGTGCTTAACCCCACCTCTGCGAGAGAGCGTTGTTCCGGCGTGAACAAAACAGGCCCACTGATACTCATTAAGTGGGCTTTTTTTTGATAAAAATTTTTGCTCATCACGGTCAGTCATTTCAATTTTAATCCTCTCAATTTCAGTGCCATTCTTCGCCTGCCTCACACAGCAAATAAGCCGTTTTGTCCTTAATCCGGGGTTTTGATGAGTTATATTTTTCACCGCCGCGAGCCGGAAGATAAAAAGATCATTGTGATAAATGAACAATGGCAGATTACACACTGGATGCTCACTTTACAGACTACGCAGGATAAGCTGGTGAAAGCTCTTAAAACGGTGGGCACAGACCCGGAAACCGTTAAGCGCTATCTCCTACACTGAGCTTTCTGACTTACCCACCTCCCGGTGGGTTTTTTATTTATATCGGGCCGCCGTGAACTGTGGGGGATTAAGAACAGGAAAAAGTGGATAAAGAAATCCTGGGCGGATGGCCCGGGAGCAACAGGAGAAAGCACTTCCGGTCTGAGGCCGGCGATGTTTAATCCTGAGAGCACGTCAGCTATTGCAATACGTCACACTGGTGTTAGCACGAGGAGTAACACACGCGATAAGCTTAACGCCCAACGCACTTTTATCTACCAGCAAGCGTCTGTTCTGACGGCGCAGCGGTTTATCCGGCAAATGGCTTAACTCCGGATATGCTCATGCAACGTGCTGATAAAGCCATGTATCAGCAGAAGGTGAAGGGAAAAAACGGGTTTCGTTTATCTGAAGAAAGGAATGGTATGGATAAAAAGCAGGATGACATATTCATCTGATCATTATGTACAGGGCGGACGAAATATGACAGGTAACAAAGGAATTTCATGAAAACACCACACCTGCTGATGTCACTCACCTTAACGGTCATGCTTGCGGGTTGCGCGACGCCACCTGCGTCACTCCCGACCGGCGTTGAATACAATTAACCCGTTCCCGGTGAGACCAGTATCGCTTACATGGGTGATGCTGTTATTAAATCTACGACGGGGCTGGTCGGGGATGCACTGGAATTAGGAAGCGCGAAAGGCACCTTTTCAACTGTCGCCTCGGGAACGTATTGCCATGTGGATGGTAATGTGTACCGGAACTACGATAATCCGCTGGCGGTAGGTCTGATTAACATCTATGGCCATGTCGTTAACTACCAGGATTACGTCACCTACGATGCCGCAAAAAATACAGTCAGCCCGCCAAATCACACGACTTATACATCCTCTGAAATATCGATAAAACGCGTGCCGGATGGAGTCTGTAAATTAAGTAATGCGCCAGTAAAAAGCATTGAGTACAACGGTAATGCCGGGGGGGTGATGAAATTTACCTATCGTGAGATTTCCGTCACCCGAGGAGAAACAACCTCTGACTTTACCATTGATGCGAAAGGGAGTGACGTCGTCACCTATAAAGGTGCACGATTCAAAGTTATCAGCGCGGATAACACGTCAATAAAATATACCGTGTTGTCTGGGTTTACCCGAAAAGATAAGTTCTGAATCTAACCCTCTGAGGGGGCAAGAACAAAAGAATTGTCATCCTTTCGGTATAGGAACTCTGGGGAAGTTTATGCGTCAGTCTGGGAACAGGCTTTTCAAGGTGCGTAACTTCCCCAGATTTCCCTCAATGCTAAAACATAGGGATTGGGCGAAGAACAATGCGGCATTCGCTGGCCAGGAAAGTCACTACATTCGCCACCTCGTAGGGTTTGGCTAAGCGGATTGGTAGCGAGCTTGTAACTTATCCAGGAACCCAAACAGGACCTGATTCATTTCGCTGTAATCGTGTGCGCGAAGTTCTTCTGGCGTGTTAACGAAGCGATATTCTGCGGCGCGGCTCAGGTCCTTTTCGGAATGCGCGATCAGCAGGTCAACAACATCAAGCGTCAATTCCATATGGCATTGGAAACCAAATACGCGATCTGAGTACGCAATGATCTGGCGCGGGCATCCCTCACTGTAAGCGATGATTTTTGCATCCGGGGTCAGGCCCGGCATGTCATTGTGCCAATGCCCCACTTCTAACGTTTTGGCAAAATGAGAGAACATCTCATCCTTGCTGCCTTCTTCCGTCAGTGTGATCGGGAATTTACCAATCTCTTTTTCCGGGCTGTAAGCAAACGGCGCGCCGAGTGCTTCACCGATGAGTTGTGAGCCGAGGCAAATGCCGATGACAGCTTTGTCGGTTTTCACCGCAGAAGCAATCAGCGCCTGCTCAGCTTTCGCATCGAAGTGCGGACATTCTTCACGTGTGGTGGCAGGATCCTGCGGGCCGCCCATGACGATCAGAAAATCAATACCTTCCGCGTCAGCGGGTAACGTATCGCCTGCGTAGACGCGTGAATAAGTGACATCATGACCCTGATTTCTGGCCCATGTTTCATAAGCACCCGGTGCTTCAAAATCTTCATGTACGATGAAATGTACGTGCATTACAGAGAACTCCATAAGTGATATTCAAGCCCTATTGATGGCTTGAATCTGACGTTGCTGTGCCAGAATACCGGCCAGAGATTTAGCAATTGATTCAGTTTCCGGTTCATCAAGGTCAGAAACGGTGATCCTTACCCCAGAGCAGGTATTATCCAGGATGAAACCTTCTCCAGGCCGAATCAACCAGCCCCTGTGCGCCATTTGCATAACCGTTGTCGCGCTGCTTTGTGCTAGCGGAACCCATACGTTAAAGCCATCGTGATGGTCTGAAACCGTGACACCCTGTTGTTGCAATGCACTAACAAGCCGCTGCCGTTGGCCGAGATAACGCTCACGGGCGGCCAGCATTGAGGGTTTAAAGCCAGGCGAACTCATGTAACCCGCTGCCATATCTTGCAGAATATGGCTTACCCAGTTGGTTCCGGCATTCAGGCGCTGGCGCAGACGCTGTGAGGTTTCCGCATCGCTTGCCACAAAGGCCATACGTAAATCAGGTCCTAGAAACTTGGACATCGAGCGGATGAGCACCCAGTTACGGGTATTTGCCGGCACAACGTGGTGATATTCCTGTGATGAGAGTAGCGAAAAATGGTCATCCACGATCACCAGCACCTGGGGATAACTTGCCAGCAAGGTACGTATACCTTCAGCCCTGCCCGCACTGAGACCAAATCCGGTCGGATTGTGGGCGCGAGGCGTGATGATCACTGCCTGTACGCCAGCAGAAAGTTGACGTGACAGCGCCTCAATCTGCATTCCTTCCACATCGATAGCCACGGGCGCAGCCTCAAGGCGGCTGTGCCGTAGCGTACTGATGCTGCTGAGAAAACAGGGATCTTCGACAGCCACGCGATCGCCTGCAATCAGGTAGCTGGCAAGCACCCTTTCAACGGCATCTACAGCGCCGTTAGTCAGGTTTAAATCAAACGGGGTGTTCAGATCGGGCTGCAGCCATTTAATGCCTATTGTTTCAAGCTTCGGGCGAAGCAAGGTTTCACCGTACAGACCCGGGGTATTGGCAATATACGTAGCCAGTTGGCTGACCGGGGGAAGAACCGAAGCCGATGGGTTGCCGCTGGCAAGATCGCGCAGGACCAGGTCGGGCGCGCTACCTTCGATATCAATGGCCGCGATGGGTTCGCGTACCATCGTGCCGTTTCTGCCTCTCGATATGACAAAACCGGCGTCCGTCAGGCGCTTATATGCCAAAGCAACCGTATTACGGTTGATACCCAGCTCACTTGCCAGCTCACGTAGAGTCGGCAGAACAGTACCCGGAGCCAGTTCTCCTGCCTGGATCATTGCGCGGATCTGGTCGAAAATATCACCCGCTGTTTTTCCATTTATCTTCATTGATCTGGTTCAAATAAAAATTTAGCCTAGGACAATGTTAATGGAGTGCCGAGCCCTTGTCTATACGCTATGAAAAACATCGAAAACAGCACCAAACCCTCTGCAATAGCTGATACGCAGCCCCGCCACGAGATGCACAATCGCTGGCCCCGTGCGGAAAGCGTGCAGGATTTCATCGACAACCTGGCTGCCGTTCAGTCCCGTGTTGATGCCGCCTGCCTGCGAGTTGATGATCACTTCTGGCCCACAGCAGGATAAGGCAATGCTTCCCAATCATCCTGCAAAATAGCGCTCAGGCCGAAGCGCTTATCAGCAAGCTTCAGAGCGTCCTTTGTGCCGAAGACGGATGGACTTCTGTAAGGTGGGGTATCTGACCAAGAGAAGCGCATCCTTGAGAGCAGCCCCGCTGGCATCAAACTTATCAGCAGTGAAAAACTCTTCCGCAAAGTTTGAATTTATCTCACTTAACCGCTAATTCCACGCCAGCAGGAAGCGACGGCCGGATGTTTTCTGGGCGCTTGCGCCCCTTTTTATCACACAGTCAGCGAGTCCCTTCCTTGCTCCGACTCACTTGCCTGGTGCTACTTTGCCTCCGCTATCTCAGCGGCTGTGATACGCCCGCTCCGGCTGTTCAGATGAACCACATAGATGTCATGGTCCCCAGATTTGATCCAGACACTGGGATCGGATTCAGTGAAACCATACCCTTTAAGCGCTTCCTTTCCAGCAGACAGTTTTTGCCCCGTAACGCTGTCCCGTAGAAATTCCGTCACCTCATGGCGTTCTCTATTTGCCGCTGCCTGAAGGGTATGCATCGCCGCTTTGTTTTGGGCTTTGCTCTTGCGAATATCGCAGCCATTTCCTGCGGTTTGCTGCGTACAGCCCGACCGTTCTAACTGCAGTCGGAAAGCCTGGCTGATGGCGAACGCATTCGAAGCGGCAAATAACAACACCGCCGTCAGCGCAATCAGTGAAAGATTTATCGCTTTATTGATGTTCACTTGGTGATGCCTCCTCAAAAAACCACGTTATCGAAGCCTGGCGATAACGTGTAAATATCGACAGTCGTGTCATAAAAGAGTCGAAACGTCCGACCCTCAGCGAAAAGCCGGATGGTTCGCGTTCTGTCGTCCCACATGATGGCGTCAACCGTGATGCGAAATTTCCCCAGCATCAGGGTATGCCCTTGCTGAAGATGCTCGGCTCGGATGCTGGTCGTCAAAACGTCAGCCTGTATATCTGTCATAAACACCTCGCACGTCCTACGTTCACGCTAAATTCAAATCTTGTCGGTGAGGTACTGAAGCACGCAGCACAAGACACCAAGAAACAGTGTGCAAGCTGCAGAAATTGCAAACGGAAGGGGATGTGACGCTATCCACAGATGCAGGGGATGGTCATCTGGCGCGGCCAGCTCAGCGGCGATCAAACCGACAATCATCGGGACAATGGTCAACAACGCAATGCCACTGAGTGGGGTTAAAATGAACATTTATTTCGCGCCTCGAAAATAGTTTTCGCGCGCATTTTGTGCAAAAAATGCGGGGGTAATTTTGATCTGAATCAAAAACAGATGGGGTGGCTAACTTTCAACTTACGTTTCTTTACGTAAAAAGTAAGCATGTTTTTGTTTCTATTATAGAAATAATTAAGCGATTAGCACAAATATAATTGTGTATTTTGCACTTGCAATCGCATTTGGCATCTCCCAGTTCATGCCGGAAAAAGGGCCGCTGGGGGTGAGCCGGATTGTGCGATCAAGAGTCATGAAATGGATTTGCTAACCATCCGTCGGTGGTCAAAGCGATGCATCGCTGAACCGTTGGGGGCCACCGGCCCCCACAGCCTGATTAAAATTATTTACCACGATGCAATAACCGCCTACGCAGTATAGCTTCAACTGAGAAAGGGCCTGCTCCGCCAATCACGAGCGCAAGAATACTGGCGATATAAAGCAGATCGGTTTCATAGCCGGGCTGACCGAAATGCGCTCCCATCGCGTCATAGGAAAGCAGTTTAATTGAAGAGAAACCATAGGGTAGATGCGCTGTGAAAATAGCCACCAGCAATATAATAATGGCCGGGATGGCAGCCAATGGAACAAACGCGCCAATCAATATCAATGCACCGCAGAGAATTTCCATGACCACTGTCGCCCACCCCAGTAGTTCAGGAAAAGGAAGGTGCATGGCAACTAATATTCCCACAAAGGCATCCCCTCCACGTAATAACTTCGCGAAGCCATGCTGTAAAAAACCAAAACCGACAATCAACCGTAACGGAATGGCAAAAAAGTTTGCAGGGATAGCGACAGGCGAAACAATAACGCCCGTTAAAATCGAGGATAATTTCATTACACAAACTCTATTTAGATGAAATGACATATTCACGGATGTGAACAACACTTCCTCAGAGATAAAAATAACGCCAAATATAAAATAATAAACATGTCACATAAGGCGGTAATTTCTTACCGCTCTTAGAAAAATTGTAAAACACACTTTTATCTGACCAAATTTACAAGGGGACAAATATCCTGAAACAAGCGCCTGGCGCCTCTATCAATGAAATATCTCCCTGGTGAAGTTGCAGCATACGTCTGACAATCACCAGGCCTAATCCTCCGTTGTCGCGGCGGGTAGGGTCAGTGATGGAAGGACGCTCAAACAGGGTTTCACTGACAGCAGGAGAGATTCCGGGGCCACTGTCTTCCAGTTCCAGCATCACTTTTTGCTCCTGTCTCCAGATGCGCAGCTTAATCACGCCGCCAGAGGGAGTATGGCGAATAGCGTTGTCCACCAGATTAGTGAGCACGCGCTCGATCATCGACATATCGGCATCCACAAGCGGAATTCCTGGCTCTATGTCGAAATGAAAATCCAATTGAGACTTTTCAATCGCCAGCTCAAATTTTTGCATCACATCCTGTACTAAGTCAGAGAGTGAAAAGCGCTCACGCTGCGGCGTCACCACGCCATGCTCCAGACGCGCCAGTTCAAAAAGTTGTTGAGCCAGCATCCCCACCTTCTCACTTTGTGTCAGGGCAATCTGCAAATAGCGGCTACGTTCTATCTGCTTCCTGCCAGCTCGACATTGCATGTCACAGGATGCTCAATGTTAATGGAGGGTAAGAACCGAATTTTTCTGGGCTCTCTCTACTGGACTTAACAGGCGCTCAGTGTGGCCCGACGACACAGCCCGGATGTTTCTTTCTGCCCATACTGCCTTGGGGATTTTGTTTAAAAAGAAAAAGCGGGACTTGCCTGTCTGTGGAGATCTTTAGTATGGCTATCCGCCGGGTAAAAGGTGTCCCTGTCCGTGCGGATAGCTATTGGTACCCATAATTCCTTAATTCGGATAGGGTGTTAATTCAATGATAACCTGACATCAAGATCGTTGAACGGGCAGCGAACCAAAAGATTGACTGACGGGCATCATTTCAATCGTATTGATATTGATATGAGAGGGAAGAAGCGATACCCATTTAACTGTTTCAGCGATGTCATCAGGCATCAGCGCGTTTGCCCCTTCATAAAGTTTATTCGCGCGGGTTAGATCGCCGCTAAACCGACTTGTCGAGAATTCCGATCCCCCAACCAAACCGGGCTCGATAGTGGATACCCGAACCCCGGTGCCGATGAGGTCTGCACGTCGGCCCGCTGCGATGACCCGATGTCCGTTTGAAACGAACATTCGTGTAATGGCGGCTCCGAGGCCTGAGGTCGCAGCTGTGACTAAAATTCTCATGACTGGACCTTTAAAATTCTTATTTCAGACACTGCCTTCCTCAACGTAGGAAGCCACACCATTACCGAAAGACCAGTCTGGCTTATCGTTATTTGAAATAAAGACCTGAACATCTTCCTTACGGATCCCGCAATCAGAAAATAGCCGATCTGCTATGCCGTTAAACAGCGCCTGTCTCATCGATGTATCACGCCAGCGGTTAGCTAAGATATGAATGAACACAATGTCATCAGTGCGCTCAATGTTTAAGAAATTCTGACTGTAGAAAAGGGAATCCTTGTCATATTGATCAATGACCTGAAAGCGATCATCAATCGGCACGGTATAGGTCTCTACAAGCGCCTGGTGAACTCCATCTGCTATCGCGCGCAACTGCGCAGGGGTCTTACCTTTAATTAGAGAAATTCTGACGAATGGCATTAGCTTTATCCTCTGGTGGTTTAAGAGACGATGTTTTAATCAGGTCATTACAAGTGATGACAATCTGATCAGGATTGGTGCTGCCCCATGACGCCGATTATGTTAATGGCGTCATTACGGCGGCCTGATAAGCGGGTCGTTGCTTCAGCCGGTCATACCAAGTGCGCAGATGTGGCATATCCGCACGTTCGATAGGCATTTCGAACCAGCCGTAAATGAAACACCCCATTGGGATATCGCTCATGTTAAAGGTGCTACCAGATAAATAGGATTGTGCTGATAGCGTGTCCTCGACAATGGTCAGCAACTTTTTTATCGTTTTCACCCCATGGCGAATTTTCTCCCAGTCGCGTTGATCTTCAGGAGTTCGTACCACGGCGTTAATGAGGAAGCGGAAAGGCTCAGTTAACGCAGACGTTGTCCAGTCCATCCATTTCTCAGCGGAGGCACGTGTCTGGATATTGACTGGATAAAGCCCGGAACCAGCACCGTATTGAGCGGACAAATAGCGAACGATTGCATTAGATTCCCATAGGATAAACGAGCCGTCCTCCAGTAACGGCACCAGGCCATTGGGATTCTTTTCCAGATAATGTGGTTGATCAGTAATACCAAAAGGGCCACCTGCATTGATGGATTCGTAGGTAAGCGCCAGCTCTTCAGCCGTCCAGATGACTTTACGTACATTTGCAGAGTTTGTTCTGCCCCAGATTTTCAATTTCATGATTTTCTTCTCCTAACCGGAAACTTCAGATCTGAAGGGGAAATCCGCCTCAGGGCCGGCCTTAGATGAATTATGCTGCAACCCTATCCATCTCAAAAGCCGTAATATATGATGTCTTCCATCGATTTTCCCGGGAGATAAAGATGCATCATGGGTTCGATTTAGAGCAGCTTAAAACGCTCATTGCGTCAGCAGATGCAGGTAGTCTGACGGCGGCGGCAGCATTACGTTTTCGTTCGCAATCAGCGATAAGCGAGCAATTAAATAAGCTTGAAGAGGCCGCTGGGACACAGTTGATGATTCGCAGCAAACAAGGTGTTCAGCCCACCCATGCTGGTGAACGGCTTATAACCCATGCACGTGAAATCCTGGCGCTATCAGATGCGGCATGGCGAGACATGCACGGTGTTTCAGTAGAGGGAGAAGTCAGGATTGGTATTTCTGATTACTTTCAGACTCGTTACATGGTGAGGCTGCTAGCCAAAATTAATCATCAGTATCCCAATCTGAAAATGTCGACACAGATTGCAAAGAGCGACGACATTGTAAATGCTTACAGTAAAGGCGATGTTGATATTGTAATCATTCTGCGTGCGACAGAGTCTGATCATCCATCGCTGCCTAATGCAGTAGCCCTCCGCAGCGAACCGATGCTCTGGGTGGCAGCGCGTGATCAGCCCATTTTTCCTGACCACAACGCTATTAAAATTGCTTTACTGTCGGAAACTTGTTCACTACACAGACTGGCCCGTAATGAACTGACCCGTCATGGTATTAAGCATACCGTTGCTCACATAGCTTCGGGTGTAGCAGGCCTTCAGGCTGCTGTAGCGGCGGGCCTGGGCATAGGCTGTCTGAATGCTTCGGCAGTCATAGAAGAACAGATGGTTGAAGTGACCGGATTGCCAGCACTTCCGGCAGCCACTATTTTTTTACTGCCGCCTGATCCGCAAAAAGGACAATTAACCGAGCGGTCAGAGGCAGTGGTACAGGCAGTCGTTGCGACGTTAGCCCCATAAACTTAATGCGATGAAACAAATATGTACGCCTGCGGCGGAGGCGGTGATCTACAGGCGAACAATTAACATGTGCGCCTGATGCAGGTACACCAATTTCACATAATGCATCGGCGGCATCCGGGCTATCGCTTTAAAATGTTTATGAAACGTCGGTACGCTAATGCCGGATTCCATCGCCAGTTGAGTCAGCGTCAACGACTTCGCGTCAGTAGCATGGATGCGCTGTAACGCTTTGCAGTTTTCGCCAAACTGGCCCTGTAAGGCCAGCACGGCGCGCATCTCGACTCATTACAATGGAGAGATTTCAAATTATGAAAGATCTCTATCGGCTAATCATGGAATCAAATAAGGAGATAAATAATTATTTCGAGGCCCGCTTCCCGTCCTGAGATTTTTAGCGCCACTTGTTTGTCTGCTGTGTGCCAGAAGCGGACGCTGCTAACAACAGCCTGTGTTGAACAACAGGGAGCAGGTCAGGTATGTATTTAAATGGGTTTTAACCCATATGATTTGGAGTGAGCAGAACATAAATGCTTTGTTTGAAAATCGCCAAAAATATAACAAACCATTAATGGTTGTTAAAGTAAGCATAATTCGCGTTCAGGCATGGTTACATCAGGGTCCTGACCCATTCAAAATGCAGGTCGATGTGGCATATTGATAAAAGTTAACCATGCCCTCTGACAGGGACTAATTTATGAGTGTTGCTGGGATACGTTCAAATCGTGGTGATGGATACCAGACTTTAGTGGCCTTTGAGTGGGCATTAATGGTGTTATCCAATCCAGATTTCCTATGGATTGAGGTCGACTCGATAGACTACTCGGTTGATGATGTCGTCGTTGGCAAAACGGATGGCCACCTCATCGCCTGTCAGTGCAAAAAAAATCACCCCGATTTCAAAGCTTGGACACTAACTGATCTTGGTGCCGAACTGGATAAAGCCTTCCTGCTGCTGTCCAGCAATCCACAAGCGAATGTCCGTTTTTATTCGCGCAGCAATTTTGGTGATCTCGCCAAACTCAAAGAGCACCGCTCCTCTCAGTCAGATGCTAAACGTTATGAACAGAGTTTGGGCATTGCACAGCACCGCGTTAATGAAACCTTGTCAAACCAGCTGGTAAAAATTGCGCCTGAACTTTCAACATTTGAATTTCTGTCCAGAACCAATTTCATTACCACCAACGATCTTGACCAAATGGAGCAGCAGTTGCGGGAGCGTTTACAGTTCATCGTGAGTAATCCGGATGCTGCGTTTAATGCACTCTGGGTGAGCCTGGAAAAACTTGGAGCGCGCATGGAGGATTTCGGCCCGTCTACCTCTGCGCAACACCGCTTAACCAAAAATGACCTGCGGATGATTGTCCAACAGGCCGGTTCATTCCTGGTTCCGCCAATGGAACTCGCAGCAATACGTCGCTCGTTTTCAGGTACGTCTTCGATTGGCCGGGCATGGCGCAGACATATTGCCGGACAGCGAATTGTTAACCCAGTCATTGATAAACTGCTTATCGCTGTAGATGCGAGAAAAAGGGCCATTCTGCTGACAGGCCTTCCTGGCTCAGGTAAAACCTGTGTGATGCTTGAATTGCAAGAGATCTTAGAAGAGAGAGCAACAACGGATTCTGGCATTCAACCTCTTTTTATTCAGTCACGCGAATTCGCCGATGTGACCACCCCGGAAGAGCGCCAGGCTCAGGGATTATCGCTGCAATGGGTTGAGGAAGCGGCGAGACTCGCAGAAAACACTCACGTCGTAATTATTATTGATTCTTTAGATGTGTTGTCTATCGCCCGGGAACATCGTGTACTGCAGTATTTTCTTGCGCAGATTGACCGGCTGCTTTTAATTCCTAATCTCACTGTTGTTACTGCATGTCGCGACTTTGACAGACATTACGACAGGCGCATTGCTGAGCGGCATTGGGATTGTGAATTTCAATGTCCGCGATTGGAATGGGACACGGAGGTCGCTCCCTTGCTCGCTAAGCTTTCTATAACATCGACAGATATTGATGGTGTCACCCGCGAACTGATAAGCAATCCCCGGGAGTTAGCCTTATTTGTCGAGTTAGCCATGCGGGGAGGCAGTTTCAATGCTGTAACCAGCCAGGCACTGGCGCAACGTTATCTGGATGCAGTTGTGCTTGCCGATAGTGAGTTAGGAGACGGTGCTGTCCGCGCGGTTGAGGTCATTGCTTCGGAAATGCTGCAAAGCAGAAGCCTTGTAATACCTCATCAGCGTTTTAATGCTGCTCATAATATTCGGCGGAAACTGTGTAGCCTCAACGTCTTGCAGGAAACTCAGGATGGCAAGCTGACGTTTGGTCACCAGACCCTGCTGGATGTGCTTGTTATCAGCCATGCGATACGTAATGGCGTCACATTGAATGCATTTATCACCGGTTTACCGCCCGTTCCATTTGTACGCCCGAGCATTCGAAGTTTTATTTCTCAGTTGGCTCAGGGAGATCGACGTGAATTCAGGAAGCAACTTAGAACCGTATTGGTGGGGAAGGCAGCATTTCATATCAGACGTCTGGTGGCAGAATCATTTGCTGAGTATGACCCACAGGATGAAGACTGGTCATTTATATGCGATTTACGCGAAAACTACCGCGATGTATTTCAGGCAATATATGCCAGAGGTGGTTCGATCGAATGGCATCGGTTTTGGATAAAATTCCTGGTGCCCTTCATTAAAATTAACCATGACACAGACGGGTTAGAGATCCATGTTCATCGGATCGCTCATTGGTGCAATGAAGACACTCCCGGTGTGGTGTCGTTCTGGCTGGATGTGCTGGCGCTGGATTGGTTTGATGGCAATAAAATTGCGGATCACCTATCTCTGCACCTGTCCCGCATTCAGTTAGAAAATATGAGCATCGTCACCCCATTACTCAAAAGGTTGTTCACATTACCGCGGTCGGAGCACTTTGCTCTGGGCAGAGTGATTGCAGGATGTGTGGGGGCAGGTGTCGCAGAAGACGCTTTGCTCTGGCGCTATATAACAGATGACGTCAGCGATGAAGATGTACAGGGTTATCGGTTCAATAGTAAGTTGCGTTGTAAGTCTCACGAGTTTGGACATCGAAACGACAATTTTTTTCGTCAACGCATGGTAAATTCCTGCGAGCTGCTCGATTTAGCCATAGGGTCAGTTGAGGACTGGAGCCGGATTAGGGCAACACACCGTGATAATCCCCGCTCAGGTTATCGACACGGGTTTCTGGGCGAAACGTCCTATGACGCTACGCATAGCAAACGGGATGTAGGCCATATTGACGCGTCATTCGTTCTCTTTGATGCTATTGAAGCGGCTATATCCCATCATGCTACTGTCCATTCTGATTGGTGGCAGAAAAACCGTGAGCGGCTGTGTTTTAACTCTGAGGGTTCATTGCTCTATTTCGGCATACTTGCCTGCACGGCATCTTCTAAAACCAATATTGATTTGATAGGCCGCATTCTATGTGACCGTGACATGCTGAAGTTTGAAATCCCTTATGAGTTGGGGGAATTAATACGTTCTGCGTTCCATCTGCTAGCTGTAGAAGTGCAGGATGCCGTGATGACAAGCATTATGACCCTCCGGAGCAGAGGTGCTTTAGGTGAGTCTGATCCCTGGGAAATAAAGAGACTCGCAGAATTTATCGTGCCTGTACCCTGTCATCTTCGTAACGACGAATTGCAGACGGTGCTCGATAACTATGAAAGAACACATGGGACATTGATCCACCAACCTTATATTTATTCAAGAGGTGGCTGGGTTGCACCACCATTTTCGTATGAGGTTTTCCTGAGTATCAGTAATAAAGGAGTACTGCACGTCCTGCATCATTATGATGGCCATACGCAACGGGATTGGGATGATTTTCTTATTGGAGGAGAGAGTGCAGTCGGCAACCAATTGCAATCAGCTTCCTCCCGGCAGCCTTCACGATTTGTAAGCCTTCTGTCTGATTTCTGGCAAGACATACCGCCGACATTTCGTGAAAACATCATGAACGGTGTCGCAACGTACCTGGCCCAACGCTATGGCAATTTGAGAACTAACGAGACATGGACGCCACTGGAAGAACCTGATGCAACTGCTCTTGCAACTCAGATCATAGATGAACTGGAGAGACACCCCACACAGTGGCGCAACACTCGTGCCTCAGCTAAGGCTCTTGAAGCCTGTGCCCATGTAATACAGGACTTGAACACAGCAGAACGGCTGATTTTTCTGGCTGTGAGTTTCTCTGGGTTTGACCGGTATGATCCCTTCGAAAATGATTTCCAGGATTTGATCAATTCAGGTATTAATATGGTTAAGGGGAACGTGGCTGAAGCGCTAATGATCCTGACTGATAATTTTCTTGAGGAAGACCAAAAGCTTCCCGATTTACTGGTTCCTGTACTGCACCGTTTTGCTCTCACGGAGCATCCCGCTATTCGAGCTTTAATATTAAGACGCTTGCCCTTTGTTCAAAGCAAATCCTTTAATTTAGGGTGGGATTTATTCAATATCGCGATGAAAGACAGCCACCGGCTATGGAATATTGCCGAAAGATGCCTTTATTATGCCTACCATAGCCATTTTGACGTCGTAAAACCTTTACTCCTTCGACTTTATCGTGAGGGAGATAATGAAGATCATGTAACTTGGGGACGCATTTCGGCACTGTGTGTAATGACTGGATATATCAGCTTCGATGAATTCATTACCGATCTGAATGAACTGAATTCCAGAGAAGCCTGGCAAGGTGCAGCTAACGTCTGGGCAAATATGGATAATTTTCATCAGCATCGGCAAAAATGCCTGAGAGGACTTGACGCGGGTTTGAATCAGGTCGGGATTCATGCCATAGAAGTTGCACGCCAATTGGGAAAATTATTCAATAGCAAGAAAGGTGTAGTTTTCATACCGATTGAATTAGTTGTTCGCTGCTTTGCAGTTTTCGAGAACGAACCCCCTGATGATAGAAACCGCCATCACCTCTTTAGTTTTAATGAGTGGTTAAATGCGATTTCACAACACGATGCGGTGTATGCCCTGTCTGTTGCGGAGATTTATTTAACCTACTCCTCCAGCAATAGGCAATACATGTTTGATCATAATGGCAATCTCACTCAATTGATGACGCGTTTATTCGCAGAAGCAGAAGAGCGTGAGGAGTCTGATTGTGGCTCTATGCTTCAACGAGTTGTCACATTGCAAGACGTGCTACTTTCCATGGGTGTCGAAGGCGTCAGTGACTGGTTAAAAGCGGCGGAGCGCCCTTAAAGAATTAGGCATTGATCATGAAATTTCCGCAGGACTTTCATTCCTAGACCGCCAAGCCCGAAACGCCGCTTCTGGCTTGGTGGAGCTTACCGGCCTGCCGGTTAGCGCAGTCGGGCTGACGACCTGGTATGCCGGGGGAGCTTAAGGTGGTTTCTGAGGGATGCGTATAATGTCCGCTTTGTGCTGTGAGTTCAATGGCTCGATG